>JAJRVW010000162.1 GCA_024277115.1 Calditrichota bacterium | reverse complement strand
GAAAGTCAGGTAAAAAACGGAGGCGATCAGACAATCTATCGAGTTAATGAGAATAATAACAGCCTTTATTATTTACGGTCAGTCCAACTTGTAGAAGGCTGTATGTCTTGCCACGGCAATCCTGCAAACAGCCCTTACGGTAATGGAACAGACCTCTTAGGCTTCAAGATGGAAAACTGGAAAGTGGGTGACTCCCATGGGGCCTATGAAATTGTTATGTCTTTGGAGCCAATGGATGCTGCTGTTTCCTCAATGATTTTTTTTGATTCCGTACTGGATATATTTTTACTTATCGTTGTTCTTAGTGGCATAGTTTACCTCATCAAAAAGATGGTGGTTTCACCAATAAATGAATGTATAAAATTTGCCTCAGAGATTGAATCAGGTGATCTTTCCGGTCAATTGGACTATGAGCATGATGATGAAGTTGGCGAATTGGTAAGTGCCCTGAATAATATGAGCACACAACTCAATACAATGTTTAAACAAATAATTGAGAATGCAGGCGAACTCAACTCCATGTCGGACAACCTGTTAAACGCCTCCGAACAAGCGACTTCCAATGTAGAGGGCATGGTTGAGAAATCAGGTTCAGTCGCCTCCGCAACCGAAGAATTGAGTGTGAGTATGTCTACGGTATCAAATGCGGCCCAGGAAGCATCGAGCAGTATAAGCATGGTGGCAAGCAGCACAGACGAAATGACTTCGACGGTCACAGAAATTGCACAAAACACTTCCCGTGCGCAAAGCATAACCCAGAATGCAGTTTCAATTGTACAGAGCGCCTCTCAGCAGGTTAATGAACTTGGGAGATCGGCCAATGAAATTACCAACGTCATTGAGGTTATAAATGAAATCTCTGAGCAAACTAAATTACTTGCTTTAAATGCCACCATCGAAGCAGCCCGTGCAGGCGAAGCGGGTAAAGGGTTTGCGGTTGTGGCCAATGAAGTGAAAGAATTGGCCAAACAGACAAACGATGCCATCGATGAGATCAAAAATAAAATAGACTCAATGCAAACATCTACTAAAGCGACGATCAGTGAAATTGGACAGATCACCGATGTAATTAAAGAAGTAAGTGACATAGTTACAGGAATCGCTTCTGCCGTTGAAGAACAATCTGTAACCACAAAGGACATCGCCGGTAATATTTCTATCGCAGCCCAGGGCACGCAGGATATGGCAACGAGTGTTAACCAGGCCGCAGAAGTTACCCACGATGTAGCCCGTGATATTGCCTTTGTAAGTAACAGCAGTAACGAAATTAACAGTGTAAACGGACAGGTTAATTCCAATGCTGCCAACCTTGCGTTAATTAGCAATAACCTTAAAGATTTAATGACCAAATTTAAACTGAATTAATCTTTCTCTAAGGGCTGCCAAACAATTCTGAGCAGCCCTTTTTTATTTTGCCCCTTTTCTATATTTTCCCGAAATTCACCCTTTAATTATTGAAGAGAACATCAGGGAAAATCAGACTGTCCATTCCTAAAAAATTATTTTCTCTCTCTGTACTCTCTGCGTAATCAGAAATTTAAAATAGCGGTATGCATTAAATAGTAAAAGGATACCTTTGTGAACAGTAAAACCTATGATATAATTATTGTCGGTGGCGGGCCCATTGGCATTGCCTGTGCCATTGAAGCAAAAAAAAACAAACTCAGCCACCTTGTACTCGAAAAAGGAATGCTTGTAAATTCTGTTTATAATTTCCCGACAAATATGACCTTTTTTTCGACATCTCAATTATTGGAGATTGGCGATGTGCCCTTCATAGCCCACGGCGATAAACCTACCCGGCGCGAGGCCCTCGAATATTTTAGACGGGTTATCCAAAGCTGGAACTTAGAGGTCAATGCATACGAGCCGGTAGAGTCGGTTCAAAAAGATGCCAAGGGCCGATTTATAATATCAACCACAAAGGAAAAATATCTTGCTAAAAATACAGTCATCGCCACTGGTTTTTATGACACGCCCAACCAGTTAAATATCCCCGGGGAAAACCTGCCAAAAGTAAAACATTATTATGACGAACCGCATCCTTATGTCGGGCAGAAAATTGTAGTGATTGGCGCAGGAAACTCAGCTGTGGATGTGGCTTTGGAAACCTATCTAAAAGGGGCCGAAGTTACTTTGGTTGTGCGCGAGGCCAAACTTAAGGAAAGCATTAAATACTGGATTTTACCAAATATCCTTAACCGTATAAAAGAAGGTTCCATCAAGGCTTATTTTAACAGCGAGGTTACCCATATCAGCGAATCAGAAGTCACTATCCAAAGCAGACAAGAAACCATTACACTTAAAAATGATTTTGTATTGGCGATGACCGGTTACCGCCCGGATTATAAAATGCTTAAAAATTTTGGTATCGAGATTAAGGAAAATGACATCCTGGAACCAACGCACAATCCGGACACTTTGGAGACAAATATAAAAAATATGTATCTGGCAGGTGTGGTTTTAGGCGGGTTACATACCGGGCGCTGGTTTATTGAAAACGCCCGGGAGCATACAGAAAAAATTATTAAAAATATAAATAAAACGCGTTGATTATTTTACGGTAATTGTAATTTTTTTGGACAACAGTGGCGGATCGTGCGGGATGTGGGCATAATTGGCCAATAATAATTGCAAGGTATGTTTGCCCGGCGTCAGGCTAAAACTTGCCTCTGTTTGTCCCCCACCAAAATGGCGAATATTGTCCGTTGCAGGTAAGGGTTTTGTCATATCGGGCATCGTGTCAACATCAATTAAAATATGATGGTGCCCTGTTTTTTCCTTCATCGTGCCCGCCGGTGCAACGCCCATTCCGTGCAATCCAAATTTTACAATTACGTCACCTTCAATTTCATCACCGTCCTGAGGCGTAATAAAATACACTGCCGAGCCCTCAACGGATTTATTGGAAATTGTTTTTGGTTTTTCAACCGTTTCCGTTTTTGTACTTTCATCTTTTGCCTGGCAGCTTATCATCACCATCACTGCCAAAATACTCATAAAAATCTTATACATTATTCCTCCATAATTTATTTTTTGTGTGGTAGTTCTTGCTTTTTTTCAACCAAAGATAAATTCAAATTATTCCACTTATTTCATCTTTATATCGTTTGATTTTTTCTTCTATCGCCGAAGTATCGATGCCTCTTTTTTGTGCGCCATTAATCATAATACCTAGTTTATTTACAATTTCCCGTAGCGCATAAAGCCTGTCCTTTCCTGTGAATGAATCATCCGCCAAATGTTTTTCGATCGCCCTGATTCTGTATTTGTCCATCGCTGGGAATGTTGTGGAAAGTTGGTCGCTATGTCCGCCATATTTTATTAACCCGGCAAAATCATTTAAACCGATTGGATACTTTCGGGCAACCCGCAGCCAAAAATCATAGTCCTCACAAACCGGGAAGTTTTCATCAAATCCACCAAGTTCCTGCCATAGTGTTTTTGTAAATAAAACTACCGATGGCGCAACAATGCACAGGGGCAGACACTTATCAAAAATCCATCCGCCAAATTTTTTATATTTTGCTTTCGGGTTCACCCGCCTTCCATTTCTAATCCAAATCTCGCCGGATTGAAATATCTGTAATTCAGGATTAGTTTTAAAAAATGCTACTTGTTTGGCAAGATAGTTTTTAACCCATTCATCATCACTGTCCAGCAAGGCAATCCACTCGCCTTTGCCTGCTTTATACCCATGTTGCGCGCAGAAGAGACCCCCTTATTGGATTGAGTAATCAATTTCAATTTATCTTTTAATGGTTCTAATAATATCTCTGTTTCATCCGTACTGCCATCGTTGACGATGATAATTTCGAATGGCTGTAATGTTTGGTTTAGCACTGAATTTACCGCACGTAAAATTGTATTTGCACGGTTGAATGTTGGGATTATTACCGAGATTTTCATTGAAAAATTATTTATTAAAAGAGAAATAGAAGGTAAGAAAGATTTGGGAAATAAAAAATCCCGGTAGCTCGGCCGGGATTTTCACAGGTGCAGTTTATGTTACTGAAATAAGGTAGAAAAAATACTTATCACTGCGGGTTTGGCTTTTCGTGTTATCACAATATAGGATTTTTTTGTCAGGTCTCGGGTTACATCATAAAACATATACAAAAACGGGATTGCCATTGTCACTGTAACTGCTACTTTTAATAAATCACTCATTTTTATCTCCATTTAATTTAAGCTGTACTACGGAGATAAAAATGAGAATGTTTCAAAAAAAATCAGTGATTTACACTTTTTTAAAAAATATCAGAGCTGTCCAAACCCACAGCGCCTGGTTTATCTGAATTTTCAAGCATACTGCTTAAAATATCGCGGAATTGTAAACGTGTGTCCATGGCGGTTTTACTTAAAAAAGAATATTCCGCCATACCAAATAAGGCAAACTCCATTAAAATAAGTTTTTCTTCGACAGAACTTTCCGGATTATATTTTTCTACAAGATGGGTTAAACCGGGAATTTGTTTTAATTGGGATTCAAATTTTTTCCCGGATGCGTTCATCAATAAATCCAGGAAATTTCCACCATTAAACCAATCAATTATTTCCTGATAGGGATTGCTTTCTTCACCCTCTTTTATTTTATCCGGGTTGGGAAAATGCTGGACAAAATGTTCCCGGATAGATTTATTTATTAAAATATGGGCAATTTTCATTGGGCCTTCCTGCTCCCCTTCATAAACAAGCTCAACTTTTCCCGTAATCGACGGGATCACACCGTATAAATCTAAAATACGCGCGACTGTTTTCGTTTCATTATTAAGCAGCATTCTACGCTCGGCCGTGCTGATCAGATTTTCATAAGCCGAAATTGTGAGCCGTGCAGAGACCCCGCTATTTTCATCGATGTACTCACTTTCGCGCGCCTGAAAAGCAATCTCTTCGATGAGGGTTTTTAACAGTTCCGGTACGCACACATTTTCTTTTTGAGATTGTGTCAAGCCGGCTTCCTGTTCCGTAATCTTTTTTGAATGCGCGATAGAACGCGGATAGTGCGTTAAAATCTGGCTATCAATCCTGTCTTTTAACGGCGTGACAATTGAACCCCGGTTTGTGTAATCTTCCGGGTTTGCCGTAAAAACAAATTGAATGTCGAGGGGCAAGCGTAATTTAAATCCGCGGATCTGGATATCTTCTTCCTGCAAAATATTAAACAAAGCCACCTGAATGCGCGCCTGCAAATCAGGCAGCTCGTTTATTACAAAAATACAGCGGTTCGAACGCGGGATCAGCCCAAAATGTATAACACGCTCATCAGAATAATGGAGTTTTAATGCAGCTGCTTTTATGGGATCAACATCGCCAATCAAATCGGCCACAGTCACATCGGGTGTGGCCAGCTTTTCGGTATAGCGTTGCGAGCGGTGCATCCATTCAATGGGTGTGTTTCCGCCTTCTTTTTCAATGATTTGCTTCCCGGCTTTTGAAACGGGATGAAAAGGATCGTCATTTAATTCTGTACCGGCAATAACAGGAATGTAGGCATCCAGCAAATTATCTAATAAGCGCGCCATGCGGGTTTTTGCCTGTCCGCGCAACCCTAAAAATATGATATTGTGGCGTGAAAGGACCGCCCTTTCCAACTCAGGGATCACCGTCTCTTCATAACCGATGATGCCATTAAAAAGTGTCTCGTCGTTTCTCAGTTTATGGATGAGATTATCGCGCATCTCATCTTTTATAGAGCGTGTAATATAGCCGGATTCTTTTAACTGGCCTAAGGTTTTAATCTGCTCATGATTTTTTATTAGCATAACTTTCCTTGATCTGATTTTAATAATTTATTGTGTAATTCACAGTACGGATTCTGTTCTATTTTTAGAGTACACCAATTAGCGCATTTTCTTGCGTCTATTCCTCACATAATCTTCAAAAATATATTCGCCCAAACCTTTTAAACTGCTGTAAAAAGCGCGGCCATGGTTAATCTTTGTAAAATCCTGCACAAATTTTTGCAGATAAGGATCACGCGCGATCATAAATGTAGTGATTGGGATTTTAAGCTTCCTACAGCGTGCGGCCTGTGTTAAAGTTTTATTGATTATTTTTCTGTCCAGCCCAAAACTGTTTTTATAAAGACGGCCCTTTTCAATTAAACAGGTTGGCTTGCCATCGGTGATCATAAAGATTTGTTTATTGTTTGTTTTCCTTCGGCGTAAAATATCCATGGCCAGTTCCAGCCCGGCATACGTGTTTGTGTGGTACGGCCCAACCTGCAGGTAAGGGAGGTCCTTAATTTCTATTGGCCAGGCCTGGTTGCCAAAAACGATAATATCCAGCGTATCTTTGGGATAACGCGTGGTGATCAATTCAGCCAGGGCCATGGCTGTTTTTTTTGCCGGCGTGATGCGGTCTTCACCATATAAAATCATTGAGTGCGAAATATCGATCATTAAAACAGTTGAGGTTTGTGTTTTGAATTCCCGTTCTTCAACAACCAGGTCGTCCTCGGTCAATTGAAATTTATCCAGGCCATGGTTTATCTGTGCGTTTAAAATGGATGATGTCGGGTCGATCTGATCGGGTTCATCACCAAAAGTGTAATTGCGCCGCTCAGCCGAGGCTTCATCGCCCATACCGGCAAAAGGTGTGCGGTGATTGCCTTTATTGTTTTTCCGTAGTTTTCCGAAAATCTCTTCCAGTGACCGTTGACGGATTGTTTGGCCGGCTTTGGGCTTAACCTCAAATGTGCCGGGGTTGCCGTCTTTTTCTTCAATATACCCTTTTTCTTTCAGGTCTTCGATAAAGTCGCCCATACCATATTCATCATCGGTTAAACCGTGTTGCTCGTCCAACTGGTTCATCCAACGCAGCACTTCGGAAATATCACCCGAGGCGTAAGTAAGTAATTGCAGGAAAATATCGAGTAGTTTTTCAAAGCCCTTTTTATGATTGCTAAAAGGGACAAATTTAGAAAAAGTGGCGCCTGTCATATTGAATTCTTTTTATGTTATTTTCTTGTTCTACAATATGAACGGAAGATATGTTCTAAATATTCTTTAAATATAAATTTTTAAGAATTCAGAATAGAGTTGTACAGATTTTAATTGCAGGTTATTTTTAAACACAATAAATTACTGTCTCATCTATTTTAAGTTGGCTATTTTTAAATTTATAAATCAGTATTGCTCTGTCTACAAAATGACAGTTTACAATAAATGCTACTAATTCTACTTATCTTTAATAAGTTTTTTAACATAGGAGTTGGAAATGAAATTTGGGTTCTTGAATAGGACTATATTTTTACTTTTTCTTTCGTTCAGTTTTATACTGGCACAAAGTTTTTCCACGTTATTCAGTGAATTCATACCGCCAACCCAAAAGAAAAATCCTGAGTCTTTGGAAATATTAGATGAAAAATTTTCATATTATGGTAAAATGAACCCTGCTTTAATATATCATTTTATAATTTATTTAAATAGAACTGAATTGGTCTTGCCCACAAAAAGTAGACACATTAATTGTTAATTATGCACAAGCCTTCTCAAATTCCATGGGACTGATATAACCAATCGCCGAATGCCTGCGCTTTCTGTTATAAAACACTTCAATATACTCAAATATGGCTG
>JAJRVW010000161.1 GCA_024277115.1 Calditrichota bacterium | reverse complement strand
CAGATAAGGATAAAATAAATTGATTTATAAAACTTGACCGTGAAAATAGTTTATTTTCATTCGACCTGCAAATAATAGATTCAAGTTCTCACAAATACATCACACACAAATAAAGTAAAAATATTTTTTAGTCACTTTGTAGAAAAAACTATTTATAAATAGGCCCACAATTTTTTTTTAGTATTTCATTCTTTCTCGCTTTCTTGTATTCATTTCTCTAATTAAAGTAGCGTATTTGGGCATTGTCATGAAATATACTGTTAAACTACTTGGGACTTATCCGAGTGCATATAAAGCCGAACATTTTTTAAATTCGGTAACTAAAGTTTACAGAATACTTTTTTTAACTTAAAAGTGAATAAGCTAATGCGTATGATCATGATTAAGAGTTTAAATTAATTACCTACACGAAATCAATAGAACCAATAATCCTTACTGCCTTACGTGTTCAGGATATTATTTTCTGAAGATCAATTTTATTTCCGGTCGGCACGTCTAAGCATTCAAACCGGATGCCTTGTGCGAGGCAGCGTTTAAACGAAGTTTTCTCTTCTTCATCGAGATATAAATAAGGGAGTAGGTTTTCGCGGCCTTCACGGAAATGAATCCCGCCAACATTTACTTTGTTTAAGGTTACGCCTTTTTTAATGAGTGCCTCAATTACAAATGGGCTGTTTACAAGCAAGATTGTTTTTGAAAGGTCCCGGTTTTCTTCTTTTAATAATTGTGCCGTTTCAGAGATACAAAGTATGGATATTTTTAAATATTCTGGCGAGGCGTACAGATAAAGCTCTTTCTCCCACTCGTTTTCACAAACAGAATCATCACATAAAAGGATTGAGTCGGAGTTGAGGGCCGTTGCCCAGGTTATTGCAACCTGTCCATGAATAAGCCGGTCATCGATCCTGAAAAGTTGAACACTCATTATTTTATTACTCGTATGGCTTTTTTAGAATCTTCTTCAATTTTTACAAGTAAATCGTCCCAGTCCATCCGTGCATAATTGGCTGAAAATGATATTAACATCGGGATATTGACGCCGGTAAAGATAAAGGTGTTTTCAAATTCTTTTTTTAAACCCATTGCTGCATGCCAACAGCTTCCACCTAATAAATCTACAAAAACAATTAACTTTTCCGGCTTGTGATTATTAATTATTGAAAGGGCGTCTTGCCTGATTTTTTCAATAGTGTCTTTCTGGTTCGAAAATACCAGGACTTCTATAGGGTTTGGCAATAATTTTTGGGCGACAATATTTAACTCTTCTGCCAGGTTTCCATGTGTGATGATAAATCCGAGGGTCTTATTCATTCAAAATCTTTTTCTAATTGATCTAGGTCCCGGGCCAAAGGACTGGCATTTTTTTCCTGCATGTGCTTTTTAAGGTTACTGTTAAATTCTTTTGCGGGATGGTAGCCATAGGTTTTTAAAAGCTGGTTCATTGCAATTGTTTCTGAGATTACCGTAATGTTTTTCCCGGGGTTGATTGGCAAAAGTACCTGCGGGATGCTAACACCAAGTATTGTTGTGTTTTTATCATCCAGGCCAATCCGTTCATATTCTTTGCTTTCGTCCCAGTCTTCCAGGTGCACTTCAACCTCAACCCGTTTTTGCATCCGTACGCCACGTATCCCAAACATACGTTTTACGTCAATAAGCCCGATTCCCCTTATCTCCATCATATGTTCAGAATGCGCTGTTCCACTTCCAATAAGCACATCTTGTGATTTACGCGTAATGACCACTAAATCATCAGCTACCAGGCGATGCCCGCGTTCTACAAGGTCCATGGCAATCTCACTTTTGCCAATACCGCTTCTTCCTGAGAATAAAATTCCAACGCCATAAACATCTACGAGCGAACCATGAAAGGACTCTCGCGGTGCAAACTCTCTTTGAAGATAATCGGCCAATAAATGGCTAAACTCTGTTGTGTGGATTGAGGTTGTTAAAATGGGGATATAACGACGGGTGGCAACTTCAACCAAATAGGCGGGTGGTTTATTACCCGATGTAATAATTATTACAGGTATGGCAAAGTCCAATAATTTGTCAATTGATTTACGTAAAGCGTCATTGGGCATCTCCTTTAAGAACGAAATCTCCGTATTTCCTAAAATCTGGATACGTTCATAGGTAAAGGTACCTGTAAATCCGGAAAGCGCAAGGCCGGGGCGGTGTAACTCTGCATTTACAATTTTTTTATTGAGGCCGTTTACAGAGCAAAGTAGTTTTAATTTTAACCGGCGTTTATTCGTTTCAAGCAACGCGCGTACGGTAATATATTCATTCATAATGCGGATAATATATGCTGTTCCTTATTGGATTTGCAAATTATTGTACACGATAATTGCTCCTGGCCAAAATAAAAAATCACTGTTTTCTGTAGATAGAAAAAGTGAAAGCTTGTTTGGGGTAAAAAAAAGGCGCCCCGGAAAGGCGCCTATTAATTTATTGCTCGAGACTTTCGACTATTTTAACATTATTGCGGTCTTTTAATTTTCCTTTGGCCCTGGCTACTTGTCTTTCAACATTGTCAATTGCCAGATCAACCGATTTAAAAATATCCTCCGATTTTTCTTTGATTACAATTGTCCTGTGTCTCAACTTCACCTTAAACTCAACTACCTGATCTAACTTTTCGTAGGATATAATGACTTCGCTGCTCATAATCATCTCGGCAAAGCGCTCTAACCGGTTCATTTTTTCAGTAATATAACTCTTTAAACGCTCCGGAGCTTTATAGCCTCTGGTAGTTATGGCGATATTCATAGAATCCTCCTTATATAAGGTTAATTATTCTTTCTCTGCACCTGGATGTGCCTTTTTATAAACTCTTTGTAAGTGTTCGATAGATAAATGTGTATACACCTGTGTTGTAGAAAGGTTCTGATGGCCAAGCAGGTCTTTTACCACACGGATACTTGCGCCTCGGTCTAATAAGTGTGTTGCATAGCTGTGCCGTAAAATGTGTGGGCTGGCTGCATGCACATTTACAACCTGATTAATATATTTTTTTACCAACCTTTGAATGGCCATGGCATACATTTTTTTGCCTGACTTTAAAATAAAAAGCTCGTGTACACCAGCCTGGGCAACTTTATTTCTGGAACTTAAAAAGTTTAAAATTGTATTTTTTGCTGATTTGCCTATGGGCACAACACGTTCCTTCTTGCCCTTCCCGATTACACGGATCGCATTTTCGCGCAGCATCAGGTCTTCAAGGCGTAAATTGATTAATTCGGAAAGGCGTAGGCCACACGAATAAAAAAGTTCAAGAATAGCTGTGTCACGGATTCCTTCAAAAGATTTTTTATCCGCGATTAATAGAATTTCTTTTATTTCATCGGTGGATAAAAATTCGGGCAGTTTTTGGTCAAACTTGGGCATTTTTATGGAAGGGGCAATACTGCTTTTTACAATTTCCTGCTTTTCAAGATATTGAAAAAATGATTTTAACGTGGCAACTTTTCGCGCGATCGACCTTCTGCCAATTCCACGTTCCTGCAATTCAATCAAAAAATGGCGGACATTTTTTTTATCTATTTTTTTCCAGGTGATGTCATAACCATCGTCCAACTCTTCTAAAAAATCAGAAAATTGGGTTAAATCAGTCGAATAGCTTTTGATTGTTTGAGGAGAATAACGCTTTTCTAAGTCAAGATATCTTAAAAATTTACGAACGGTAATATCCATTTAATCCCAAAGAGTTAGATATTGGTTTATCTTCTATTAAAGTATCGAGAAGAAATTGAAAATATGCAATTATATTGTTGAAAAAATTAGTATTTGTCCATGTTCATACTATTAAAATATTAATGTATAAAATCGCAACAGATGTCATCATTAATGTGAATGTGATTTATTAGTGTAACGCAGCAAATAAAAAAAATATTCATTATTTTGGTTTTATTTTTTAAACAAAACTTGATATAACCATCAAGAAGCCATAATATTCACCTTTTTTAAACCCCAAATAACTTATCTCTTTTACAAAACCGATTAACCTGGAAAGCAGTTAATAAATATGAGTAAGAACCTTGTGATAGTTGAGTCTCCCGCTAAAGCGAAAACCATAAATAAATACCTTGGAAACGATTTTCAGGTTATTGCTACTTTTGGGCACGTGCGTGATTTGGTGCCAAAAGAAGGTGCGGTAGACACAGAAACCTTTCAAATGAATTATGAACCGGTCAAAAAAAATAAAAAAAATATTGATGAAATATTTAAGGCCGTAAAGAAGAATGACACCATTTATCTCGCTACTGACCCCGATCGTGAAGGTGAGGCTATTTCCTGGCATGTACAAGAATTGTTGAAAGAAAAGAAGCTAATAAAAGATAAACCCGTGCACCGGGTAGCGTTTTATGAAATCACTAAGTCAGCTGTAACCGAAGCGGTCGATAATCCACGGAAAATCTCTGAAGATTTAGTTAATGCCCAACAAGCACGCCGTGCGTTGGATTATCTTGTTGGTTTCAATTTATCGCCGCTCTTATGGAAAAAAATTAAGTATGGCCTTTCGGCAGGAAGGGTCCAAAGCCCGGCTCTGCGTTTAATTGTAGAGCGTGAAAAAGAAATTGAAGCATTTGTTCCGCGGGAATATTGGTCTGTAACCGCCCAATGTGATAAAAAAGGACAAGTATTTTCAGCAAACCTTACACGTTTTGAAAAAGATAAAGCGGGCCAGTTTTATATCACCGATGGGGAACGGGCAACCACCATCCGTGAAGCCCTTCTTACATCTGCAAACGGCACTTTGGTTGTTGATAATATTGACAAAAAACAACGTAAACGTTCGCCCCAACCACCATTTATAACTTCAACATTACAGCAGGATGCTTCCCGCAAATTTGGGTTTTCGGCAAAACGTACCATGCGTATTGCCCAGCAATTATACGAAGGTATCGACGTGGGTAGCGGCGAGGTTGGCCTCATCACTTATATGAGAACGGATTCGGTTAATATGGCCAAACAGGCGCTCGATGAAATCCGTACTTTTATAAATGGGGAATACGGCAAAGAAAACTGCCCGGAAAAACCCAATTTTTATCGAACAAAATCCAAGAACGCACAAGAAGCGCACGAGGCTATCCGGCCAACATCTGTAAAGCTGACACCGGATTCGATAAAAAAACATTTATCGGCAGACCAGTTAAAACTATATGGCCTGGTTTGGAAACGCGCCGTGGCCAGCCAGATGGTCCCGGCAAAAATAAATACGGTTGGTGTTGATTTTCGTTGCGGCGATAAAGGCGTATTCCGCGCAACCGGTTCAACAATTGAAAGCCCGGGTTATTTGCAGGTCTATAAAATTGGCGTGGACGATCCGGCCGAAAATACCGATGAAAAAATCTTGCCAAAATTTGAGATTGGCGAACAGGTTGGATTAAAAGATATTGTTAATGAGCAACATTTTACAAAGCCTCCGGGCCGATTTTCGGAAGCGACGTTAATTAAGGCGCTGGAAGAATTTGGTATTGGCCGGCCATCCACTTATGCTGCAATTATTTCTACCTTAACATCGCGGGAATATGTAGAACTTGAAGCAAAACGATTTCATCCCACCGATATCGGGCGTGTTGTAAACAAATTTTTAACTGAGCACTTCACACGATATGTAGATTATGAATTTACTGCCCAGTTGGAAGATAAGCTTGATGAGATTTCCCGCGGGGAGAATCAATGGATTCCTTTAATGAAGGAGTTCTGGAAAAATTTTAGCAAACAGGTCGAAGAGAAGGAAAAAATCCCTAAAAGTGAGGTGGTTCAGGCGCGTGTTTTGGGCACGGACCCAAAGAGTGGCAAGCCGGTTAGTGTGCGTATGGCACGCTATGGCGCTATGGCGCAAATCGGTACGGTTGATGACGAAGAGAAGCCTTTGTTTGCCAGTTTGTTAAAAGACCAGCGCCTGTAAAGCATCACTTTGGAAGAGGTGCTTAAATTATTTGATTTGCCTCGCCAATTGGGCGAAACCAAAGATGGCGAAGCGATCTCGGCCAATATTGGACGCTATGGCCCTTATGTGCGGGTTGGGAAAAAGTTTGTCTCCATCAAAGAAGACGATCCTTACACAATTACTTTGGAACGTGCCCTGGAACTGATCGCAGAAGATGCGGAGAAAAAGAGCAATCTTATTATTAAAGAATTTAATGGTGGTAAAATACAAGTCCTTAACGGACGTTATGGCCCGTACGTAAAAAGTGGCAAAATAAATGCACGCATCCCAAAAGGAAAAAAACCGGAAGAGTTGACACAGAAAGAATGCATTGAGCTGGTTGAGACAACGGAAGCGCGTAAAAAGAAGAAAAAGAAATAATTTGAAAAGATCATCTCTGATAGACTTTTCAGGTTTTGGAAACCTATAAAATCTATATAAAGGCCCTTCAAATTTTTTGAGAGGGCTTTTTTGTTATATAAAAAGGAGCGCCTTATGCAACAATTATTTGAGCACTTCGTTTCTTTGACTTTTCTAATATTAAAAAATTTAAAATAGATTGAACGGACGTAATGAAATCCCTTTTTACTTTTTTCTTTTTACTGACCATCCCAATATTTTCACAAGAAAACGATACGGCAACCATAAGCGGCTTTGTGTTTGAAGAAGCATCGTTGGAGGCCTTGATAGGCGCCAATATTTATCTGGAAGATTTGCCTCTTGGGGCAAGCACAAATAATAGTGGCTATTATGTAATCACCAATGTGCCTGTCGGTAAAGTTAAACTTGTCGCATCCTTTTTGGGGTATAAAACCAAAATGTTGAACCTTGTGGTAAAGCAGGGTGAAAACATCAAAATTAATATTGTCCTCAAAGAGGATATTTTAGAATCCGAGACAATTGTTGTCACGGCCGATTCTGTCCCTATTGCCGATCAGCTATTTGAAAAACAAATTTCCACCCTCAAACTTTCGGCGCGGCAGATAAATGCCATCCCGCAAATTGCCGAAGCGGATTTGCTAAGGTCGTTACAAACCTTGCCCGGTATTTTGCCACTTTCCGACTTTTCTTCCGCCCTTTATGTGCGCGGTGGAACGCCCTACCAAAATTTATACCTGCTCGATGGCACCGACGTTTATAATCCCGAACATGCTTTTGGGTTATTTTCTACTTTTAATACCGATGCCATAAAACAAGTGGATTTGTCCAAGGGCGGGTTTAGCGCTGATCGTGGCGGCCGGCTTTCCTCTATAATTGATGTCACAAATATTGATGGAAACCGCAAGGCATTTGAAGGAAAAGCAGGGATCAGCCTCCTTTCGGCCCGCACTACTTTGCAGACACCTTTAGGAAGTTATGGCTCTTTGTCCGGCTCGCTACGTCGCACATATTTTGACCAGACTGTTGGACGCGCCATTGATGACATCCCCGATTATTATTTTTATGATGGGAATATCAAGGCCTTTTTTGATTTGGACGCCAATAATAATTTAACCGTCAGCGGCTATGGTGGCCGGGATTTGCTTGACGTGGTTTTTAATGGCGATGCCAACGGTGATTTTGGTTTTAAGTACGATTGGGGCAATAAAACCGGAAGTTTAAAATGGACCCATGTTTTCAATCCGAAATTATTTTCAAATTTTTGGGTGACGGCCAGCCGCTTTTCTTCCTTTTTACAATTTGAGGGCTTTGATGTTGAAGAAGAAAATATCTTAAACGACATCACCGTAAAAGGCAACCTGGAATATCATCATGCAAATAATTTGAATACCGATTTTGGTTTTGAGCAGAAAAATTTTGATGTAAGTTTTAAATCGCTTGCGCCGGGACGCGAGGTAATTGTCGGTGCAAAACGCCAGCATTATGTGGCCTATTTACAAACAAAATGGCAACCGGATCCCCTGTGGGACGTGCAGGCGGGAATCCGCTTAAATTATTTTGTTGCAGATAAAAACTTTTTTGATGTGGCCCCGCGTTTTGCCCTTAAATATCGGTTGGATGATAAAAGTACACTCAAGTTTTCTACCGGTATTTATCATCAATATTTACACCGCATCCCACGCTTTGCTTTTGCCGATATTTGGACAACCTCTAACAAGGTTTTGAAGCCGTCCACATCTGTGCATTATATTTTTGGCTATCAACGTGAGTTGCCGGGTGCTTTTCAACTTGAAGCAGAGGTTTATTATAAAACCTATAAAAATATTTATTCTTTTGATCAAAACTTTCTTACCGAATTGAAAGCCGATTATTTTAACGAAGACAACGAACCTGTTTTTACATCGGGCGCGACGCTGTTAAACCGTGGGGATGGAACATCGGCGGGGTTTGAAATATTGCTGCGCAAAGACAGCGGGATTATTACAGGCTGGGCCGGGTATTCTTTTGCAGAGACAAAGTACACCATCGATGATATAAACCAGGAACGCGCTTTTAATCCCCGGCACGACCGAACGCATACCGTGAACGTGATTGCGAATGTGGATTTGGATAATTTGTTTTCATCTACTTATGGCCAGGATAGCAGCCGCTGGAACATGGGCATGAATTTTGTTTATTCCACCGGCCAGCCGATGACTGAGCCCGGATCAGCCTATCTGATTGGTTCCTCTCCGGATGCGCCTTATCGGGATGTGGCCCTGGCGCCAACACGGATAAACCAAATCCGTTTGCCCGGCTATGCCCGTATGGATGTAAGTTTTACCTGGACACGGCAATATAAATCCTGGTCGATGGCGCCATACCTGCAAATTTATAATATCGGCAACCGAAGAAATGTGTGGTTTGCCCGTTATAATTTTGATGAAGATTTTAAACCGGGAGTGGAAGAACAGTATATGTTTCCTTTACTGCCGACTATTGGTATAAATTTTGAATTTTAATAATATTTTTATAGGGTTACCTGACAGCCCTTATAAAAAATTAATTTTTTGGAGTAAAAATTGAAAAATTTTCTAATCAGCCTCTTTATGTTTTCATTGATTCTTTCCTGTGGAGAGGGAATTGTAAAAGTTGAGAATGTGAGCTATGAACCCAAAATTGTGGTGGAGGGGTTTCTTGTTCCGGGTAAAAAAGTGGAAAAAATCCGTATTATGCGCAATTTTAAACTGGATGAAAATGTGAATATTATCGGTGCGGTAGTCGACCCCTTAAAAACAAAAGTAGAGTTAAGAGACGAGCAATCGGGTCGGGTTTATATTTTAAACCTGCATGTTCCGGATGACCGTTTGGATATTAATGGCTATTATTTTGAGTACACAGGGAACGATCTTGAGATTGAAAATAAAAAATCGTATACGTTAAAAGTAGAAACGGAAATTGATGGTAAAAATCTGTGGACAAAATCAACCACCACGGTACCGCCTGCTGGTTTTAAAATAAACAGTGTAAATTTTGACTCCCTTCGGTTTGCCCAGGCTGGACAAAATGGGGCGTTCGAACTTTTTGAGCTTTCCATACAGCGTGCGCCGGGCGTAACATTTTATGTAAATACCATGCGTGCGATCCAAAATGATTCGCTTAGTTTCATCAGAAACCACCTTGTTGGAAAACTGGACCAGGAATTTTATAAAGAGCATTTCAATGAGATTTCGTACAGGGCGCGCTGGATACAAAATACGCCGGAATATGTTGGTGAAAGTACCATCAGGCTATTTTGGCTGGATATATATTTTTACTCTAAATACGAGGTTATCGTTTATGCCGCAGATGAAAACTATCGTAAATTTTTGCAAACCTATAACCGGGTGCAAGAGTTTGACGGTAATTTTCATGAAGCAAGTTTTAGTTTTGAAGGCGACGGCATTGGCGTTTTTGGCTCGGTAGTTTCTGATACGGTTTATGTAAATGTTACACGATAGCTTCTGTTGCTGTTTTCTTCCCCATATCCGTTTTTCCGATTATATACCGTGTTAAAAATTGAATTAAAGTATTAAGCTTTTTAATTTACATAGTTTTAAAAAATAAAAACATAAAAGGCTTAATAGATGAAAGAAGTGCTGAATAGCGGGTATAATAATATTTTAAAAATCGAAAGTGAATTATCGGTTTTAAATAATAATTTAACCCACAAAAAAACCGCGCCAAATAAATGGGCCATAAATGAAATTCTGGGCCATTTGATAGACTCGGCAATTAACAACCACCGACGCTTTATTTTAATGCAAATCCAGGATAACCTTATTTTTGATGGTTATGACCATGAAAAATGGGTTGAGCTCCAAAACTATATAAACAGGGATTGGCAAGATATTTTAGATACCTGGGTCACTTTAAATATAAACCTAATTGAATCCCTCGAAGAGATAAAGCCGGAGTCCTGGGCAAAGGAATTTACAAACCATTCGCTTCATTTAATTGCCTGGCAGCCACTTCCAAAGTCACAACCGGCAACAATGGCTTATTTGGTAAAAGATTATTTTGGCCATATAAATCATCATTTAAAACAAATTTATAACTTGGCTAAATTGGAATTTTCAGTTCCGGGATAGTTTTACAATTTGTACAGAATTGGCCGGGCAGCAAAAGATTTTTGAGAATGGGCAATTTATTCCGATAGAAAATGAATTGTTGATTTTACTTAGAGGATTGAAAAATGCATATAGGAATTATTATTGGCAGGATTGGTGATGTTGATGGTGTGGCGCTTGAAACAGAGAAGTGGATTAAAATATTACATGAGCTGGGACACGAGGTTTTTATTTTATCGGGCCGCTTTACCAAAACAATTATCGATAAAGACCATGAGACTATTATTTCCAATATGTCCTTCTTTTCACCCAACTGCGAGTGGGAACAAAACCGCGCCTTTTTCTTTCCGCCCGATGACCCTGATGAGTTGTTGATGCACTTGCACAGCGAATCTGATGGTTTGGCCATCCGCATGTTTAAATGGGTCATGCAAAATAAGCTGGATATTATAATTTCAGAAAACGCTTCGGCATTGCCTGCACACCTCTCTTTGGGAATGGCCATAAAAAAATTGGTTGAAGCCACAGGTATCCGAACCATTTGCCATGATCATGATTTTTCCTGGGAGAGGGGCGACCGATATAAAACACCTTTCCCGGCCGTCGAGCAAATTATTAAAGAAACATTTCCCCTTCAAAACGAACACGCTTCCCATGCGGTGATCAACACTTATGGAAAAAACTTTTTAAAAAACAACTATAACATCGATTCTGTGAGTGTGCCCAATGTGATGGATTTTAATGAAAACTTTGGGAAGAAAGATAAATACAATAAAAACCTGTTGACAGATATTGGATTGCAGGATGGGGATATCCCGCTATTTCAGATAACTCGTATTGTGCGCCGTAAAGGGATTGAGACGGCGATCCGTTTGGTGGAAATGTTGGATGATAAACGGGTTAAGCTGGTAATTACCGGCAGTGCGGCCGATGACGAGCGCAAAGGTTATTTTAAGGAATTGGTTGATTTAATCGATGAAAAAAAATTAAATGATAAGGTCGTTTTTGCATATCGCCGGATTTTAAACCATCGTGGCACAAAACCGGGTGATGGGAAAATATATTCTCTCTCCGATGCTTATGCCCATGCAACTGCCTGTACCTATTTTAGCACTTACGAAGGGTTCGGCAATGCTTTTGTGGAAGCATGCCTGGCCAAGAAACCAATTTTTGTAAATGATTATAAACCAGTCTATTGGCCGGATATTGGCTCTAAAGGGTTTAAGGCCGTTATGTTGGAAGACAGCCAGCTGACCGATGCCAAAGTAAACGAAATGAATAAAATTTTACATGATCCCAAACTGCAAAAAGAGATTGGCGAGTTTAACCACCATCTTGGACGCCTGCTTTTTTCTTATGATGTATTGAAAGAAAAGCTGGAAATATTACTGAGCAAGAAGTGACACAATTTGATGGAAATTGATTTTGGTGCGCAAGTCCTTATCACCACGTTAATGATGATTAAAAACCCAATTGATTTGTCATCCTGAGCGAAATGCAGCGGAGCGAAGGGCCTTCTAATTCTTTGCCTGAGATATCCTCCGGTTATTGTACGTCCTGTGAAAGAATGGACAAATAAAAAGCCAGGGTCTCCTTGCTTTAAAATCTTTTTCCTTCCATAGCTAACCCCCTTTATATTTTAGTCGAAAATTGAATATTATTTTGACGACTTCCGCATTTTAAATGTGTATATTTATCTAATAATTCCTTTCAGATTTTCCACAAATTGAGGCGTAATATGACCGCAACAGAAATGATTGCCCAACTTAAATCTAAAAAAATTAATACCTGGTTTGACCTGGGTTTGTTTATTGACAGCATTAAAGACGACCAGGCAATTTCCGCATCTCAAAAATATAAATCTTACGCCGCTTTTAAAGAAGATATTTCAAGCGGTGGTATTGCCTTTGTCTCTTTCTTTTATTCTGTTGATGGCGCCTCGATGGAATGCGATAAATATGTACGTGCCTTTCAACGGATTCTGGGTGATTTTGATGTACATTATATTGCTGGTAAATTTTATGAGACAGGACAGCAGTTTCTTGTGCCCGGATCAAAGAAATTTCAATTGGATGAACTTTTGGCCTTTGACGACTGGGACTTATATCATGATTTTTTTTATGAAAAACTGGAGCGGGGCAGTGAAATTTATAATGAGCTGATTGCCCGGTTTTGGTCGCAGGTTTTGATAATCGTAGAAAAACTGGCTACCTATATCGAGGACAATAAAGTCGGCCTTCTTTACCTGGTGAATATTAACTCCAACCCCGGCAATGTTTCGGAGGCGCTGGCTTTTGTGTTAATTTCTGAATTGATGGGCATCCCGGTTATAAATAATAATCATGATTTTTATTGGGAAGGGGGCAATAGTGAGGTTGATATAAAGGAACATGGTTTAGCACCTGGCCCACGCGACCACTTTTTTAAAAATTACCATCTTGGTGAAGTATTTTCGTTAATTGAAACGATTTATCCCTGGGAATCACGTAACTGGATTTCGTTAAATATCAATCAATTACAATGTGACGATCTTATTGAAATTCATGGCCATAATCCCGCCAATGTGCTTAGTATTAACACCTGTGTCGATGTAGATAAATTTAAAAATGTCATGAAAGAGAGCCGTAAAAAAGAAATTCTTGATCAGATTAGCGATATATTTAAAAATGACAATGGCGAGATTGAGGTTCATTCTGCTGAGTCCTATGTTGCGGATAAAAATATGCACCGTTCTACTTTGCGCCCAATGCTTTTTGGACGTGAGAGCAAATCTCATCTTAGTTATAGCAAAGATAATATTATCCTTTTACAGCCTACGCGCATTCTAAAACGCAAAGCAATCGAAGTGGGTTTTACTTTAATTAAAAAATTGCTGACCGACCATGAAGTAACCGATTATTTTGAAAGCAATGAAGATTTAAAAGTTGGCCTTCTTATTACCGGGCCTGTCGCAACCGGGCAGGAGGACTATTTCACTTTCCTTGTTTCAAAATTTAATGCGATGCTGGAAAGCATCGATGAAAAATTTCGTAACAAAGTTTATCTTGGTTTTATGTTTAGCGCTTTTGATAAAAAGGAGTTTAAAGACAAATTCCCGCGCCCGGTAACCTTGCCCGAGCTATATAAGATTTCATCTATGATCCTCTTACCCAGCGAAACAGAAGGGCGCGGTTTGCCGATTATTGAAGCGGCGGCCAGTGGCATGCCCATCTTTTGCAGACGCTATTATCCCGAACATGTTTTTGCCCACGTAATAGGCGAGGATTTGCCAAAAGACCAACGCCTCTCTGTCATTTCGTTCCGCGATCCCGACCTGAGCAGCGACGTGATCGAACTATTAAAAAGACAGATATTTGCACCCAAGGCTTTTGAATCCATAAACCTGAGAAACAAAGAAATTGTAAAAAACCGGTTTAGTTTTGAAAGCCTGACAATGGAGCTGGACCAGGTGCTGCAAAAGCTATTTTTACAAATTAACTCCGGTAGGGATGAGTTGGACTTGGCACAATGGGCGCTGCAAACTTATTACGCGCACCTTAGCCAAAACAAGGCTTTCTCAAAAGATTTGATCCATTCAGAAAATCGGCAATATTTAGCGGGTTATGGCCAGACGCTTTTTATGCTCATGCTCAAATCTTTAATTGATCCCAGCTATTTTCGTGTGGAAGAAAAGCGCATCCGCGGTATGGCGATGCAATTTGCCAAGGAACTGGTAGAAAACACACCGGACCCTTCGCCTTTGCCTATGGAAAAAATCCATAAGTTTTATAACGCAGTCGATTCCCTCTTTCTGTATCATAACGGTGAGATGGAGCTTCGTTTTGATCATTCCATGGCTTACAGGCATCGTAATAAACGCGATTATCCTTATAGAAAACTTACGCCACAAGAGCTGACTGGCGTAATAAATAGTTTATTCCACCGATTAAATGACGCACCGCCCGTAATTCGGATCGGTGGAATGTTTGAACTAAAAAAATACTGGTACGAAAATCTTGCAGAACTATATGATAACGTGAAGTTAAGCATCAACCATGTGGATGAGCTTGAAGACCGTTTAAAGCAAAACAAGCCGATTGCCCTTTTCCCAGGTAAAAGTAAATTTGTTGAGCTGGAGCTGGAGCTTTTTGTTCTGGCCCCGGTGCGCTGGCGGTTAAAACTGGAAACCAACGAATTGATCGACGAGCGAACCATAACGCGGGCAAAACTTGCACCGATCTATATTATCCAACATGGGCAATCATTGGGCAATTCGGTTACCGCCGATGTATTACGCTCCTATGTATATTATAGCGGAAACAGTGAGCTGATTACTCTTTTCCGGCAAGGTGTTTGTAAGATTGTGACCAGTGAGCAAAAATCGGTTGGGCTGCATTTTTATGAGATTGGTAAAAAAGCGGCAGATGTATTAAATGAAGTTAAGGCACAAAAAGGGATTATGATCGCCATTGGTGATAATGCCACAATGATGACCGATATTGCCGATGTGGACCGTTTTCATATTGGGAGGACTTCAACACAGCTTGCGGCAAAAATTCTAGGTATTGCGCTTGGTACCGGCTATGTACAGTGGGTGCCGGCCGGTTTACGTTTCGCGCTGGCTTATCCAACACCAGTACAAACGGGTAAGGATTTTAGCCGGGCCTTAAAAGGTTTTCGTTTCCAAAAACTCTGCTCCGAGCTTGGCCGTGAAAAAGTATTGAACTTATTGCGGGAAGACGCGGCAAAAAAAGGCAGTCCGGTTTTAGCGGTTTTGAAAGCTTTGGAAAATTCCGAATTAGAAAAGGATGCTGTTTCTGCCTCTGCAATTAACGGGGTACATCAAGACGGTTTTCCCTGGTCGGGTACGCTGGCACAGGTCGATATTTCTACAAATGGAAACTGGCAGTTTTCGGTGGTTGAAACAAATGAGAAACCTAAAACCGTTTTGCAATTTGTTGAAGAGTTTAACGACCACAATGATAGGAAGGCTCGTGTTGCCTGGAATGGCGGCTATATTTTAAACCCGGAACTGGTTGGCAAGTTGGGTATCCCGGAAACATTTATCGGTTCGCCACTTGGCCTGATTATTTCAGATGAAAAAGTGAAATGCCCGCCCCTGTTTAACAAGGCTGCGTTTCTTGTGGATAGTAAAGGAGGGCTAAATGTGCAGCGTGTAAATTGCCGGAGCGGGTTAAAAATATCCAATAAAAAACGGGAGTTCAATTTTACAAAAGACGATTATAACCTTGGATCACCAGGGATAAAACCCTGTTTTTATGATTTACTTTTTAAATCATCAGAGCTTCCAGGAAATGGCCGCGTTATAGTCCGCCTGGCGGGCAACACCATTAAAGATATAATAAAAACAGCTTCCGGGGAAAATGTTCCGGT
Source organism: Calditrichota bacterium (assembly GCA_024277115.1). GTDB lineage: Bacteria > Calditrichota > Calditrichia > Calditrichales > J004 > JABFGF01. The sequence continues at coordinate 19,244 of JAJRVW010000161.1, read as the reverse complement.
CCTTCCCGTTGGTTTGGTACTTTCATTTCCTCTACAAGACTTCCCTACAGATTGGCATGTCGGTGATGAGCTGCAAATCCACATAAACGGATTGGAGAATATTGTCTCGGCCATCGAGGCCGGGCCGCAATTATTGATGGATGGCAAGGAATGCCTGGGTATGGAAGTTGAAGGCTGGAAGACGCAGAACTCTATAAACACACAGGCCGCGCGATTGGATTTTACCGATATGCGCGGGCCTAAAATAGCCATCGGTATAAATGCAAAAGGCACACTTTTTGTTTTGACTATTAATGGGCGGATTCGTGAATCCGTTGGGGCGACACATTTTGATATGGCCGCAATCTTAAAAAAACAGGGAATGGTACAGGCCATGGGTTTTGATCCGGGTGGAAGCAGCACCCTGGTAGTGGATGGCAAGACAGTTAATATTTCACCTTATAACTCGGCATACGAAAAAGATGTTTATTCCCTGCCACCGGAACCGCGCATGGTTGCCAATGCTTTTATTGTCTCGTAAACGAAAAAGCCTGCCGGGTTTTAAATCCCGCAGGCTTTTTATATTTGTGGTGGATTATCCCCTTTTAAATTTTTTTGGCTTAACGCACCAGCATCATCTTGCGGGACAATCGCCGGTCACCAACCTGCAAAATGGAAAAATAGATTCCGGAACCAACAAAACTACCCTGCCGGTTTCGCCCGTCCCAAACAACTTTTCTGAAACCTGCCCGCTGGCGGGTATTGACCAAAGTTTTTATTTCACGTCCCAAAAGATCGACGACCTTCAAGGTTACTTCGCCCTCTTTGTCAAGATTGTAGCTGATAATTGTTTCCGGGTTAAACGGGTTTGGGTAATTCTGGTTTAAGGACAATGATTGTGGTAGTTCCACGGGCACGTCCACAATACCTGAAATAATCTTGGTTTCGATGACAAACATACTATCCGGTCCGGGCCAGTCCGTTAACGGGCTTAGGTTTGTAATAACATTGCTGGCAGGCACGGATCCACCGGCAATCAAATCAAAAAAATGATAATCACCACCAATGTGATCTTTAAAACCAACACTGGCGCCAATATCTGCCCCGGTAAATGTACCCATTGATACCGGTCCGTAATGAAATTCGATTTTATTGCTTGACTCATAAAGGCGAACCTGAAAATTTACACGTGTGGTTGTTTCAGTGCTGTAATAGGCGCGCATATTTTTGTATTGGATCGCAAAGACCCTGTTTGGTGCGCTGTTCAGGGTTTTATAGCTAATACGCCCGGCAAGATCGCCACTATCGGTGTTGAGGTCTTCCCACCATGGGCCTAAAACCTTTGTGGGACGGCTTGTTGCAGCCAGCGATCCATTTTGGTTGGCGCCAATATCGCCGATTTGTTCTGAGGTGGAAAGGCCACGCACTGTTCCATCTGTACCGGTTCCCAACTCAACCCAGCCATTGGAGCTGATCTGGACCTTATCATAGTCAAATCCATCATATTTAAATGTAAAGGGCAGGCTTACTTTTGCTTGTACATCATCGCCCTGGGGTAGAAGTGTTGAGTTGATTAATTCGGAGTATTCTGCATACATCTTTTGAAAAGTAGATTTTGAAATGGATGGCGCCGTAGTTACGACTAAATCCTGAAGGGTTGTGCCGTCCGGTGTGCCATACTGAATGGTATAATTTCCCGTTTCCTGCGGCGTATAAGGTTCATCAAGTTCAAAACTTTTTGATGTGCCCGCTTCGATACAACAAATTTCAGCCTGTCCGGTGTAATCAATGTCTTCGTTACTGTCCCAAACTTCAACAGTCATAATAATCGTATCATTAAATGCTTTTTTGCCATAATTACGAACGCTGCCACTAAAGATAACGGATGTTCCCTCTAAAATGGTAGTTGGTACAGGATCGAACGAGTAGACTAAAATTATGTCCGGTTTGTGTGCCAGGGGACGTTGCCATGCGCCATTGCCATGCGTGGCAACCCGCAATTTACGATTTGTCCGGGAGATATTTAAATCCATGGCCAGCACGGCTTCGGGCAACCCGTTTGAAAATATTTCCCACGTTGTGCCGGCATCCCTGGAGAGGTAAACGCCCAGGTCGTTGCCCACATAAATATGATCTGAGTTTTCAGGATCGACAATTACAGAAAGGGTGGGCAAATCGGGCAGGGAACCGGTAATATCGTCCCAGTTGAGCCCGGCGTCGATTGTCTTAAAAACATGCCCGGTTCCGTAGCCGTTAAATGTAATAAATACAGTCTCTTTGTCTCTCGGGTCGATGGCAATATCCGTTGGGTAGCGGTCCGGTAAAGTTGAGGTAATGTCTTCCCATGTATTTCCGCCATTGGTTGTTTTGTAGATATGCGCGCGGGCAACCGTGGGTGCTGTGGCGGCCAAAACAAAATTTGGGTCTTGCGGTGAAACAGCCATCGACAGGAAGGAATTTCCATCAAAAGACGAGCCGTTGTCTGTGGCGCTCCAGTTATTGGCAGCGCTTGTCGTTTTAAAAATTGTCTGCCGCCCGGAGTATAAAATATCCGGGTTGGATTCAGAAATTACATAAGGGGCAATAAACGCCGCGCCGCCGGAATTGATGCCGTTTGTTGCCGGTGAAAAAGTCTGGCCCCTGTTTGTAGATTTTTGAATATTATTATTTTGCCATGATCCGTATAAAATATTGTCATCGATGGCATTCATCGCCGTCCAGCTTCCATCACCGCCAATAACGCGTACCCAGTCTTTATTGCCATAAGTAATTACCGTGTTGTTATCCTGCAAGCCGCCAAGCGCCAGGGACGAATCCTGAAAGGAGCTGGAAAAGCCACTGTAAAACTGCGAGGTAATCAGGCCAAAACCTATATTTGTATAGCTTGCCCCAAAATCGGTGCTACGATAAACGCCACCATCATTGGCGATATACAGCCGATTTGGGTTTTGCGGATCGTGTGCATAGTTGTGGTGGTCCACATGCGGGCCATTTATTGTAGTGATCGTACTGCCGCCATTTGTCGATTTATAGATTTGTACGCCGGCATGTACAACCTGGTTTTGGTCCTCGGGGTGAACGGCCACCCAATGCGCAAAAAAGCCCTGATAGCGTTGTACGTCTTCCGTGTGGACGGTGCTCCATGTGTCGCCAAAATCTTCTGTTTTAAATAAGCCAATACTTGTAAGGCTATCGGAAATGGATGCAAAAATTATATCCGGGTTGGCCGCATAAGCATCAATCAGTGTTTTACCGGAAAAGGAGGGGACATTTTGCAGTTTGTCCCAATTGCTTCCACCATCCACACTTCGGAATAATCCGGTTCCATCACTCCCCAAATTGCCGCAGGAAATGATTATTTTTGTCGTGTCCCCGCTATGTATCACAATGTCTTCGACCATCAAATTTTCAAAAGCCAACTTCCAACTTTTACCGCCATCAATACTTTTATATACGCCTTCGGTTGTTCCGGCATAAACGCTGTTAGGGTTTTGGGGATTGATTTCGATACACTGAATGCCCCTTCTTTGGGCTTCGCTCCAGTCCAGGCTTTTTGCCCATGTTTTACCGCCATCTTCGGATTTTATAATCCCAATGCCGTAGGAGCCGCGTGTGGTACGGATGACTGTGCCACCAATCGATTTATGATAACCATAGACCTCGCCCGTACCAATAAAAACATTATTTGTATCGATTGGGTCAATGGCAATGGCCATAACACCCAAGACCGGAAATCCTGTGGTGACCCGCTGCCAACCTTGCCCGGTGGTAGAATTATAGGTGCGCCATAACCCACCGCTTGCCGAGCCGGCATAAAGGGTCATTTCATTTTGTGGGTTTACCGCCAGGCTAATCATACGACCGGGGACATTGTTTGGGCCCATGCTTTCCCAGCTGGCTAAAGAATCATTAATACTTTGGCCGGACTTGTTTAACCTCTGCCGGTTTAATTTAAACGCTTTATATTGGGCATTATTCGAGATATCGTTGTTGGGATATGCGCGTGATGCAGTCCAGAATTGCAAAGCTTTGTATGCGCCGGAAATCTTAGGTGGCTCATTGGTGTTGTTTAGGTATAAAAATGTTGCTAAAAAAAGTACAAGGCTGATTGCAGAAAGTTTTTTGTACATAATCTCCTCGGATGGATTTGTTAGTATGAAGGATTGAATACAAAAGTTAAACAATAAAAGATCAAAAATCGCCTCTAATTTATTTAATTAACGGATCATTTTTTTAGTGCGTATTTTGGCATTTTTAACGGTCTCTTTCTATGTTTGTATCTCTCTACTAAAATGAATACCTTTTTATCCAAATATAATTTTATGGAAGAAAGCATGCCATCCTTAAAGCCGGATGATTATCTTGTTCCCCGCGAACAAAACCAGGCCGAAATAAAAGTAAAAGGTTCGCGCTTTTTGTGTACGGTAATCCCTTGTCCCTCCCGGGAAGAAGCCGAGGCTGCCTATGCCACAATCAAAAAAAAGTATTATGATGCGACCCACAATTGTTTTGCCTGGCGGATAAATGATGCCGAATGGCGCTATTCCGATGATGGTGAACCCTCAGGGACAGCGGGCAAGCCCATTTTACAAGCGATTCATGGTAAAGGTTTGAACGAAGTGTTGTGCGTGGTTACCCGCTATTTTGGCGGAACAAAATTGGGTACCGGTGGGCTCATCCGCGCTTATGGCGAGAGCACGGCACATGCTTTGGAAGAAACACCTTTAAAAATTAAAACGCACTGGGCCTTCTTAAAAGTTGGTTTTGAGTATCATTTTGAAAACCTAATCAGGCGGGCATTGGCAGATTTTGGAGGGAAAATAACCGACTCCGAATATAGTGAATCGGTTATAATGGATTTAGCTTTGCCGCAAAGTGTAGCCGATCAATTTAAAATAAAAATTTTAGAAGAAACAAATTCATCAATTAGGATAACTGATTCTTAATGGTTAAAACCGGGCTTATTCACAATTGCAGTCGTCCCCACAATCTTCAGATTCCTCTTTTGTGAGGCCAACTTCTTGTGGATTAAATTCTTAGGTTTGTTCGCGCAACAGGGCAAACTCTTGTGGTTTGACAGGGTAAGGGATCCAACAAAAATGTACACCGCCGTGGATGGCTTCAATCTCGTGCCCATAATTATCATATAAATTATCGACTGTAAAAGTGGTGGTTTTGTTTTTCTCCATAAGTTGTAATTCCATTCCCGGGCGGATTGGGTTACGCGGCTCCACTTTCATCAATTTCTTTTCTTCATCATATTCACGTATAACACCGGAAAAACGAAAGCATTTTTGTTCGGCTTGTGTGCCATCAAATTTCTGGGCCGATTTACCCGGGTTGCCTTTTAAAAATCCCGCTACATAACCCTTGTTGGATGCAGCAAAAATATCAGTTAAATGTACCGGATCAAAAGGTTTGCCCGCGTGCATATCGTCGATCGCACCACGGTAGGCCCGGGCGATTGTTGCGGCATAATAAAGGGATTTGTTCCTGCCCTCAACCTTAAAACTGTCCACGCCGGCATCACGCAACTCCTCCAAATATTCTATTGCACAGAGGTCACGCGCATTCATCAAATAAGTGCCGTTCTCGTCTTCATCGATTTGCATAAACTCGCCGGGGCGTTCGGTTTCCTGCAAATAATAGTCCCCTTTAATGGGCACATATTCATCCCCTTGTTGGGTAATGGCCGTATCCATTCCGGCGGCCTGGGCTTCGTCTTTCCAGTTTGCGGGCTGGTTGTCTTCTTTTTGATACATTTTAAATTGCCAGCGACAGGAGTGTGAGCATGTTCCCTGGTTGGGGTCACGGTAAGACATATAATTGGAAATGAGGCAGCGCCCGGAATAGGCAATACAAATGGCGCCGTGTACAAATGCTTCAAGCTCAAGATTAGGGCAATGTTCGCGGATAGTTTTTATCTCTTTGATGGAAAGTTCCCGGGATAAAATAATCCGGCTGACACCCATAGTTTCCCAAAATTTGGCCGTGGCATAATTTACCGTGTTTGCCTGGACGGAAAGATGGATTTCCTGCTCGGGGAATTTCTCTTTAGTCATCATTATGATTCCGGGATCGGACATAATCCAGGCATCGGGTTGGCATTGTTCCAGCAATTGCCCGATATATTTCATAAAAGGCCCAACCTTGTGGTTGTGAGGCAAAATATTGGCTGTCACATAAATTTTCTTTCCGAGCTTATGCGCATAGTTTACTGCATCGATAACAATGTCACGTTTAAAACCATTTTCCCTCGCCCGTAAAGAAAACATAGGGATACCCATATAAACGGCATCAGCACCATAAGCGTATGCGTATTGCATTTTTTCAAAATCACCTGCCGGCATTAATAATTCTATTTTTTTCATTTTAGTTCTTTCTTTCAGTTTTCTATAGATTTTTCAAAAGCCGGGCAAATTACAAAATTCTGAAGCTGTTTTCCAAATAAAGCAAACTAATTTGGTAGGAACATTAATTTCCAGCAAAATAAAGTTGGTTAATTATTAGTATTTTAATACCTGTCGAAAAATAAGTCAGTTTGCAAAGCCTGATATGCAAGGATAATTTGTGGTGATGTGAAAAAATACAAACGTCGTGGTGGACAAATATTGCTCATAGAATCTACGGTGATTAAAAAATGGTCAATCTTTTTTTCCTCTTCTTAAAATCCCTTTCTCTATAAAATTTAACAACTTAGCAATCATGATATTTTACCAACCCGGTAATTTGATAGAAATAGTATTGTTTTTTCATTTCTCCTAAAACTTGTTGTCATTATTTCAGTTCTAATTCCGATAATTAATAAAGTTATAATTTAACTCAAGGATGAGAGAAATGACAAGGATGTCTTATTTTCTTTTATTGGGTATTATGTTCACGGGTTGTACAATTAATGAACCTGTTTTACCCAAGTGGGATACCTCATGGCAGGTTCACCTTAAGGGTGATGTCATAAAAATATCGGAGCTTTTAGAGAGTAATAGCTCTGTCTCCGACAGCCTGGACGAAGCCACCGGTGAGCAAACCTATTTTATTAATATTTCAGATACGTCGGAACCCCGCCAAGTTAGTCCACAAGATTTAAGCACAAAAACAGCCGATCAGTCTTTTGTAAATAAACTGGGTGTTTTTGAAGTTGCCCAACCCCAGCCAAAGGTTTCACAAGGAAGCACATTCTCTGAAATTTTTGCCGATTATAATCCGCAAGTTGGCACGCCCTTTCCGGTGATTGAACCCAGGGTACTTACACCTGATCCGCGCGAAACAACTTTTGATGAGTTTAAACAGCTTGAAATTGAATCGGCAACTATAAGTGTTGTTTTTCATAATGATTTAATCCTGGGAATTGACAGCGGGATGAAAATAATCCTTAAAGACTTAACCCGCCTGAATGAGCCGGACAGTGGGTTGATAGATACAATCAAATTTACCGCCCCTATTCCCCCAAATACATTTTTGGAAAGTAATACAATCAGTCTGGCCGGAAAAACCATATCGAACCAATTACAATTAACTTACCGGATTCCATTATCCGGTACGGATAGTGTGATAATTTTAACCGAGGACGATCTTAATAGTAACTTTTTTACAGAGGTTATTATGTCGCCGGTTAAGGTTAACCGCGCCCTGGCGAAAATTCCGGGGCAAAGTATCATCCGTGTTAACACCGCCCCCGTTGACACGGATGATCATTCTATCCGCATTGCTGAGATTGATCAGGGCCGTATTAGCTTACTTGTAAAAAATGAAATGAATATCAGCAGCGATATCGAAATAGAATTGCCCAATTTCACAGACTCCAACGGCGCAACGCTTATCGCTTCTAAATTTGTTGGGGCACAATCCAGTGAGACACTAAATATAAACCTGGCAGGATATGCCCTGCAAAATGAAAACCAGAATGGCGCTTACGTTGAGAACATTGTTTATAATGTAAAGGTGGAAACACAGGAATCCTTGGATCATGTTTGGCTTTCAGCGGATGACCAGGTTTCTGTTTCCATGCAAATGGACACCCTCTTTTTTAAATCGATGACAGGTAACATTGCACCCATGGAGATCGCTTTTGATCCGGTTGAAAATAAAAACCTTTTTCAACTGGAAAATTTTACAGGTTCTTTTAAGCTGCCCAATCTTGCCCTTACATTTAATTTTCATAATGAATTGGATTTTGATATTGCCATGGATATGAAGGTGACCGGCTATCATCGCGACCCGGTTACAAAGCTTATTACAGATTCTGTTTCGGTAAATATGAATGAAAACCTGGATCGCAGTAATACATCGGAAAATCTTTATACGGTTGTTTTAAACAAACAAAGCAGCACACCTTCCATTGTAGACCTTGTGGCCATTATGCCCACAGAAATTATAGTTACGGGCAAGGCGCTTATTGCAGGTGAGGGTTCAATCCGTACAAGCGATAAAGTTTGGATTGATTATACGATTGATTCGCCTTTCACCATAGAAATTGATGAACCCCTTATTTATCTAAATGAAACAGAGACGATCGGGGATAAAGACCTTAGTGCGGAAAAGCGCAATAAAATTTCTGAGAACTTTACAGAAGTCAGCCTGAAAATTTTAAGCCAGAATGCAATGCCGATAGGAACGGATTTTGTTTTTTACATGAGTACGGATTCGACAAACCTTTTTACGGATGTGATCACTGATTCTTCCGAAAAGATTATACTTGCCAGCCAAATCATTGCAGCAAGCACAAATGAAGAGGGCTTTGTAGATAAAAAACAAGCGGGTGAGCATGTCTTTAAATTGAATAAAAAACAGATTGCCATTTTTGAGCAGAGTCCCCTTTATTATGGTGTAAAAGTATCTATTGGTGCAACAGCGAAGGCGATCCGCTTCAGGCCTTCAGATCAACTTAGTTTTGAAACGGTCCTTGACTTTGATGTTATAATGGGCCCGGATAGTTTCTAAAAGGAATTGAAATGAAAATATTTATGTGGTTGTTTTTACTTAATATTGGCTTTTTATCGGCACAGGCCTTTGACGGCACCAGCCTTGGGATGGCCGGGAATTTTGCCGCGCATAGCCGGGGTATTAATGCCATTGCATGGAACCCTGCTAACCTCTCACTTTTTAGGGCAAGCAATACGGAAATAAACCTTGTGGCTTTTAATGCCGGGTTGTCCGGTGGGCTTTCTATAAGTGAATATAACACCTATTTTACCCAAGCAGGTCATAATGGTGAGTGGAGCATAAAAGACCGCAGGGAAATTATTAATTTATTTTCCGGCAAAGGCCTTGGCCTGGAAATGGACGTCAACAGTAATTTGTTTGGGTTTGTAACCGGAAATTTTGGGTTGGGCGTTCAGCTAATCGGCAGTGGCAACGCTTTTATAAAAGCGGGCAAACCGTTGGAAATTTTTTTATTTGGGGAAACTTTTGAAAAGGATTATGCCTTTTCTGAGACGGATGTTTTAGATGCATCTTTTTATAGCGCCATTAAAAATTCTGTGGCTTTTAGTTATTTGATTAAACTGGACCGCCGGAAATATTATAGTTTTTCACACCTCTCCTTTGGGGTAAACCTCAATTACTATTTGGGGCTTGGCGTGGCCCAAACATTAAATTCATCCGTGGCCTTGCAAAGGGTTGATAGCGGTGGAACCGAATCCCGGGAAGAGATGTTGCGCTATGAGACTAATGTTGAAGCGCGTGTATCGGATCCTGCAAATGGATTGGCCGGTACAGGTTTTGGATTAGATTTTGGAGTGACTGCGCGTTTTGCCCGTGCCTGGCATGTTTCATTAAGTTTTAGCAATCTTTTTGCCAAAATTAATTGGGACGGAAATCCGCAGACGGTTAACTACTCGCGTGTTGACTCAACCTATATATTCGCCAATACCGGTCAGGACACAAGTTATGTTTCTGAAATACGGACTGCCGGAAAGGCTTTTTCAACTTCCTTACCATCGGTTATGCGGGCCGGGCTTCGCTTAAGGTTATTGCACAACCTTACCTTAACTGCGGATTGGCGCCAGGGTTTAAATACAAATTTTGGAAACTATACAACGCCGCGTGTGGGTGTGGGTGCAGAATATAAAGTACTTAAGTGGTTGCCCCTGCGTTCGGGTTTTGCAGTGGGTGGCAGGGATAAGTTTTTGTTGGGACTTGGTGGCGGGCTCCATTTTAGCTTTATGGAATTGGATTTTTCGTATGCCATGCGCAGGGCAGTTGTACCGGTTTATTCAGATGGGTTTTACACAGCGTTTAGCATAAAATTTTTATTGTGATGGTTTTATTTTTTAGAAAACTTTACAACTTCCTCGAAAGGCAAATGGTCACCCTCGTCCTTTCCATAATAAGCAAGCTTAACAACCCCGTTCCGGTCGATTAAAAAATCTGCGGGCATGGTGATAATGCTTCCCTTAAATGGAAAAGGAATATAGCCTTTAAACATCCCTTTTATTAAAGTCGGCATTCGGCCTATCATCCCTTTTAACATTCCCCAAAACGATTGTTCGATGCCAAACTCTTTATAATACTTCTTTGTTTCATCGGCTAAAATTGGAAAAGGGGCCTCGTGTTTCGCGGCATGTCGAACGAGATGGTCAAAAGGAGAATCGAAAATAGCGACGATTGTAAAATCATCACCAAGCTCATCAAAACGCTTTACAAGCTGGTTTATGCGCAGGTTACAAAAAGGGCAGGTTGCAAATCGCAGAAAAGAAAGCATGAACGGTTTTCCCTTTAAATTGTCCAGGTTAAATATTATACCGTCGATGGCCTGAAGTGAAATATTTTTTATTTTATCGCCTTGTTTTAACTTCATTAAAAAATCTCCTTTTCTGAAATTAATGGATAAACGGTTTTAAGTAGGGGGCAAGTTCCATGGCTGGCAGCATTATAATAATTTTACCATTCAGTTGTGATAAATTTTTATTAAAAATAAATTAGACAAAAGTCTTGTTTTTGCGGACAAAAGTCTTATATTGCTATAGCAGAGAAACCGGGAGTAGAAAATGTATCGTGATCAAAAAGACCAAAAGCTAAATACCATTTCTGATATAATCTATGAATATGCGCCACGTATTAAAAGTAATATTGCCATCGCCCTCGAAGCAAACAGGGGAATTGACGCACACATATTTTTTGACATTGTCCGGCTTTCATGATATTCCAAAGATGAAATGGCCCGGGTATTTAGTACTTCCGCTAAAACATTTTCGCGTTACGAGAAGGAAAACAAAAAACTTGGCCCTTTGCGCAGCGAACTGATCTTAAAAATTATGGCCTTGTTTAAAAAGGGGATCGAGGTTTTTGGCGGTTTGGACAGCTTTAAAGCCTGGATGGCTAAGCCTGCTTTTGGCCTTGGCAACCTTACACCATTTTCGCTGATCCATACATCCACCGGGATCGACCTTGTCTTGGATGAACTCGTACGGATTGAATTTGGCGATCTTGCCTGATAAAAACCGGGTATCAGCCTCCTTATGATTGTTTACAGAATCACCCTCGAAAAATGGGCCAAAAGCCTCAACGCCTCGGGCTATCCTGCACGTTGGAATTCTAAAGGAAATTTTGTTGTTTACACTTTTTCATCGCGTGCGTTGGCCTGTTTGGAAAATGTTGTGCACAGAAGTGGCGAAGGCCTCAATAAGCTGTTTAAATTAATGGAAATTGAAATCCCTGATAGCCTGGAGATGGAAATAATTACCCAATCGATACTTCCTGAAAACTGGCAGGAATTTGTAAATTTACCCGTTACACAGGAGATTGGAAATAATTGGATTAGTAAGAAATTATCTCCTGTTTTACGTGTACCCTCTGTTATAATCCCTGGCGAATCAAATTTTTTGATTAACCAAAACCATCCGGATTTTGGCAAGATAACTTTGCGTGCTGTAACGGATTTTATTTTTGACGCCCGCTTGGCACAATCAAAATAAATGATTTTTTTTACTGTACGCTTGTGCATACAACCAATTTTCTTTTTATATTGGCCTGCTCGATTTTTACCCGCTTATGAAAATTTTCTTAGTTTTAACCTTTACTTAATTTGATGGATTTTTAATGCTAAAAACAAATTATACAGAAGATAATATCCGCTCGCTTGATTGGAAAGAACACATTCGTTTACGGCCAGGGATGTACATTGGTAAGCTGGGCGACGGCTCGGCGCAGGATGATGGTATCTATGTTCTTGTGAAAGAAACTATTGATAACTCCATCGATGAACATGTGATGGGTTTTGGCAAAACACTTGAACTACGTGTATCGGAGCTCTCTGTAAAAGTACGCGATTATGGCCGGGGAATCCCGCTCGGCAAGGTTTTTGATTGTGTTGCCAAAATGAATACAGGCGGTAAATATGACAGCGAAGCTTTTCAAAAATCGGTTGGATTGAACGGTGTGGGCACAAAAGCTGTTAATGCCCTTTCTGATTATTTTAAGGTGCAGGCCATACGGGATGGCAAAATTAAGGTGATTGAATTTTGCCGTGGTGAGGTTACAAACGATCATAAAATCGAGTTGACGACGCAGCGTAATGGCACGCAAATCGAATTTAAGCCGGATGAATCGATTTTCAAAAATTATCATTTTATTCCGGATTATCTTGAAAACCAAATCTGGAATTACGCCTATCTTAATGCCGGGCTTACCATTAATTTTAACGGTCAAAAGTACCACTCAGAAAATGGCCTGCTCGATCTGATAAACCGTAAAAGTGATCCCGAATCCCTGCGCTACCCTGTGATCCATTCCCGCGCAAAAGATATAGAATTTGCCCTGACCCATGCCAGCCAATACGGTGAGGAGTATTACTCTTTTGTAACCGGGCAGCATACCACGCAGGGCGGTACGCATCTGGCGGCCTTTCGCGAGTCTATCGTAAAAACAGTGCGCGATTTTTATAAAAAAGATTTTGATGCCACCGATATTCGTGCCTCAATTGTGGGCGCCATAAGTGTACGCATCCAGGAGCCGGTTTTCGAATCGCAAACAAAAACCAAGCTGGGCTCGCAAAATATTTCTAAGGATGGGCAGACAATTCGCGGTTTTGTAAATGATTTTATCAAAAAAGAATTGGATGATTATTTACATAAACATCCGGATACAGCGGGGCAGCTTCTTAAACGTATCCAACAATCCGAGCGGGAACGTAAGGAAATTGCCGGCATTAAAAAACTGGCCAATAAGCGCGCTAAAAAAGCCAATCTGCATAATAAAAAACTGCGTGACTGCCGCATCCATTATCGGGATGCAAAAAAAGACGGCCATTACGAGTCCACACTTTTTATCACTGAGGGCGACTCGGCAAGCGGGTCAATCACCAAAGCGCGTAAGGTGGAAACGCAGGCCGTGTTCAGTTTGCGCGGTAAGCCGTTAAATTGTTTTGGGCTCACAAAAAAAATCGTCTACGAAAATGAAGAGTTTAACCTTTTGCAGCACGCGCTTAATATTGAGGACGGGCTTGAGGGCTTGCGTTATAATAAGGTTGTGATCGCCACCGATGCCGATGTGGACGGGATGCATATCCGCTTACTGTTGATGACTTTTTTCTTACAGTTTTTTCCTGATCTTGTACGAAACGGTCATGTATATATTTTAGATACGCCGCTGTTTCGTGTGCGTAATAAAAAAGAAACCATTTATTGTTATGATGATAGCGAACGTCAAAATGCCATAGCCAAGTTGGGTAAAAATGCAGAAATAACCCGCTTTAAGGGTTTGGGGGAAATATCGCCTGATGAGTTTGAAGGGTTTATTGGTGAGGATATCCGTTTGGACCCCTTGGTGCTGCGCGAAAAAACATCGATTAAAAAATTATTGGGATATTATATGGGCAAAAATACGCCGGAACGCCAAAAATTTATTATCCGTAATTTAAAAATTGAAAAGGATTTGGCTGAAGAGTTGGTTTAGGGTACTTTTGAGAAAGACATTTGAGGTTTAAAATGAATAAGCAAATACAAAATATAACAGATCAAATTAATAACAAATTTCATCCAGATAAAATTATCTTATTTGGCTCACATGCTAATGGGAATTTTAATTCAGATAGTGATGTAGACTTATTGGTTGTTATGGATTTTGCTGGTTCTGCCCGGCAGCAGGCGGTTAAAATACTAACAAATATCGAATACAGTATTCCTTTGGACTTAGTTATCCGTTCTAATAAACAAATTTTGGAGCGAATAGAGATGGGTGATTTTTTTATTAAAGATATTATTGAAACTGGAAAAATCGTATATGAAAAAGATCTATCAAGAATGGATTGAAAAAGCAGAAGGCGATTTTAATAGTGCAAACAGGGAGATAAGGGCAAGAAAAAATCCGAATTATGATGCAGCTTGTTTTCATGCTCAGCAATGTGTTGAAAAATATCTCAAGGCATTACTCCAAAAAACTCAGACTTATTTACCCAAAATACACGATTTGAACAACCTGCTTAGTATGTTAATTGATGAAGTGCCTTCATTGGAATTTTATAGGAATGATTTGAAATTGCTGACTGCTTATGCTGTCGAATTTCGTTATCCCGGCGAGTCGGCAACAAAAGCAGATGCAAAAGAGTGTGAAAAATAATGAAAGTTGTCAGAACGGTTCTAAGAAATAAATTAGACGTTAAGGAAAATTTATAAACTATGTCAGAAGAAATACAGAACGAAAATAACGAAGAATTAAATGAGCAAGAAATGCAACAGACCACACATATCTCAGACATGTACAGTGAGTGGTTTTTGGAATATGCTTCGTATGTCATTTTAGAACGTGCCGTTCCCGGGATTTTAGACGGTTTAAAACCGGTACAGCGGCGCATTTTACACTCCATGAAACAAATGGACGACGGCCGTTTTAACAAGGCCGCAAATGTTATCGGGCACACAATGCAGTACCATCCACACGGTGATGCGGCCATTGGCGATGCGTTGGTAAACATGGGCCAAAAAGATTTGATGATCGAAACGCAGGGAAACTGGGGCGATGTTCGCACGGGCGACTCGGCAGCGGCAGCACGTTATATTGAAGCGCGTCTTTCAAAATTTGCGCTGGAGGTGGCCTTTTATGATAAAACCACCGAATGGCAAAAATCCTACGATGGGCGTAAAAACGAGCCGGTCAACCTGCCAATGAAATTTCCTCTGTTATTGGCGCATGGCACCGAAGGGATTGCCGTTGGCCTGGCCACTAAAATAATGCCGCACAATTTTATTGAACTACTGCAAGCCTCGATTAAAATCCTGCAAAAAGAAGAGTTTACAATTTTACCAGACTTTCCCACTGGCGGTATGGCCGATTTTTCCAACTATAACGATGGTCTCAAAGGTGGTAAAATTCGTGTGCGTGCAAAAATTGAAACGGTTGACAAAAAAACGCTTGTTATCCGTGACATCCCCTTTGCCACCACAACGACGAGCGTGATGGAATCGATTGTAAAAGCCAATGAAAATGGCAAGATCAAAATTAAAAAAGTAATTGATAATACGGCCAAACACGTGGAAGTATTAGTGGAACTTCCTGCGGGCATTTCACCCGATGTGACGATTGATGCTTTGTACGCTTTTACAGATTGTGAGGTTTCCATCTCGCCAAATTCCTGTGTGATTATGGAAGAGCGGCCGGTTTTTCTTGGTGTGAGCGAATTGTTGAGGGCTTCTACAAAAAATACGGTACGCCTATTAAAACGCGAGTTGGAAATCAAGCTGAGTGAGCTGAACGAAAAATGGCATTTCTCATCCCTGGAAAAAATCTTTATCGAAGAACGGATTTACCGGGATATTGAAGAGTGCGAAACCTGGGAAGCGGTGATCGGGGCAATCGATAAGGGGCTAGAACCTTTTAAAGATATGTTTTATCGCGAAATAACCGAAGATGATATTGTCCGCCTGACCGAGATAAAAATAAAACGCATTTCCAAATTTGACTCTTTTAAAGCCGACGAAGCCATCAAAAACCTGGAAGGTGAAATTAAAAAAGTCAAAAGCAATCTGCGCAACCTGACCCAATTTGCCATCCATTATTTTGAAATGCTGATACAGAAGTACGGTAAAGGGCGTGAGCGGAAAACAGAAATTCGTAGTTTTGAGAATATCCAGGTGCGCCAGGTGGCGGTGGCCAACCAAAAATTGTACGTCAATAGGGCTGATGGTTTTATTGGTACCGGCCTGCGCAAGGATGAATATATCGGGGACTGCTCGGATATTGACGATGTGATTGC
Source organism: Calditrichota bacterium (assembly GCA_024277115.1). Classification (GTDB taxonomy): domain Bacteria; phylum Calditrichota; class Calditrichia; order Calditrichales; family J004; genus JABFGF01. Next base: position 3,076 of record JAJRVW010000161.1, on the reverse strand, counting down.
TTTTAAAGCGGATGGCACATTTGTGGTGACACGGGTGGCCGATAAGTCTTTTGTTGGCAAGGATATAATCTATGCCGGTGTGTGGAAAAAAGGCGATGAACGCATGGTCTACAATATGGTGTATCGCGATGGAAAAGAGGGCCGGGCTTATGCAAAACGTTTTTCCGTAACGGCCATAACGCGCGATAAGCAAAACGACCTGACCAAGGGGACAAAGGATTCTAAAGTATTCTATTTTACGGCCAACCCCAACAGCGAGTCCGAAGTTGTAACCGTTTCGTTGAACCCACGTTGCAGCGCCCGCCTCAAAACTTTTGATTTTGACTTTGATACTCTGGCCATTAAAGGCCGGGCTTCGCAGGGAAATATCCTCACCAAATATCCGGTGCGCAAGGTGGCACATAAAGAGGCCGGGCAATCCACACTTGGCGGATTAGAGATTTGGTACGATGAAACAGTCGGGCGGCTTAATACGGATTCGCGCGGGACATTTTTGGGTACTTTTGAGAATGGCGATAAAATTCTCGTCCTTTATAAAAACGGTTCCTTAGAATTAACAACCTATGATTTAAGCAATCATTATGATCATGAAAAAATTGAGCAGATTATAAAATATGACCCGGAAATGGTTATCACCGCTGTCCATTATGATGCCGGGGCAAAAAACTTTTATGTGAAGCGTTTTAAAGTGGAATCGCAGGTCATCGGACGCATATTTCAATTCACGGCAGAGAGCAAAGGCAGTTTTATGGCGATTGTTTCTACCGAGGTTGAAACCCGCGCGGATATGAAATATTTGTATGGCAAGCAGAAAGAGCGTAGCAGCCAGGTATTAGACCTTAAAGAGCTTGTTGACGTAAAGGGTTGGAAATCACGCGGGAACCGTTTAAGCACCTATCATGTGCTGGATGTAAAGCCCCATAAAACAGATGGCCCGGAAATAATTATTGCCCAGGACGACCAGGCCGATTTGTTTGGATGATTTTTAGGAAGAGCCACCTAACTAATTTTGGATATAATCAAATTTCTTTTGTAAATTCTACCATTATCTAAAATTAGCTGGAATAGTTTATGAAATTTTTTTATTTATTAACCATAATACTTTTCGCGGTTTTACAGTGCTCTTCTCCAACCGATTTTAATGGTGCTCCAGAATTTATATCAACAAAGCCGGTTGTTACAGGAATTTATCAAACGAACTTTAATGGCGATGTACTTGGTGAAATTGGGCTCCCCTCCGACGGGCATAAAAAGCTAAATATTACAAATAAATATCCTGAGTTTGAAACACCTCCTGACAGCGTTTTATCAGTCCTCCCTTTTTCGATTAAGGTAGACAGGATTTATCCAAATCCCGTTAACGGCCCTGTAATTATTAAATATCACCTGCCTAAAAATTTATATGTTAAAATATGGGCGGTTCGTGCAAGCTATTCCATCGCCTTCTTGGGAAATATGCTCCCTTCGGCCTTTACATTTAATAAGTCGACCGTGTATACCAAACTAATCCGACCAAAATCAATTCAAGAACCAGGCTCTCATTCAGTAGTATGGAGGACTGAAGACTTAAACGCAAACTATCTCCCAAATGGCTTTTACAGGATTTATATTCAAATTGACAACCACCTGTTTTGGCGTGACCTACTTTTATTATATTAATTGAAGATACTGGCGTATTTAATCAATAAGAAAATCGGAGTAAAAGAAATGATCAGAGCAATTTATCTTATACAATTTTTTTCAATAATCTCATTTGCCCAGCAACTTCCTGAATCGGGAACGGGTCTTAGTGCTTCTTATCAAGAAAGTCATTTTGACATACAAATACCAATTTGGTTTTCACCGACGTTCACGTTGGCCCCGGCCTTGGGGTTTATTAAAACAGGAGATGGCGGTTCCGATTTTCAAATTGGGGTAATTCCACGTGTTTATTTGAAAAAAGAAAAATTATCACCATTTGTCGGGGGAAGGTTTGCGGCGTTGGTTTATTCTCCAAAAAAGGGGGATTCCATCACGGACTATTTATTTGGGCTCTCAGCAGGTGGAGAGTATTTTGTTGATAAAAACTTTAGTTTTGGGATTGAAGCACAATTAAATTTTAGTATGTCGGATGATAATTCATTTCGGTTTAGCAATCCGGGTGAAACAAATATAAATACGGCCACAGCCTTGTTTGCCACTCTGTATTTTAACTAGAAATTAACCCTCTAAAATTTAGAGGGTTTTTTCTTCTGCATCAAAAAACTACAGCCCAAATTGATCCACTAAATAAATGAGCGTTGCAATGGAGGCCGTGCCCAACTCCAGTTCCCTTTTATTTACTGCACTAAAAACATCCGCCGGTGAGTGGTGAAAATCAAAATAGCGTTGGGAATCAGGAACGAGGCCGCAAACGGGTGTACCATCTGCCTTGTTTAAAGGATTAATGTCCGCGCCGCCATAACCCTTAATTATTGATTCAATTGTAAATTCCGGGAAATATTTTAGCCAATCCTGCATCTTGGCCAGTGAAGAATCAGCCACTTTAATTCCAAAAGCGCGTGGGGTAAAACCACCGGCATCCGATTCGATGGCCAGGATATGCTTTTCTTTGTTTTTCATGGCAAGCTCAGCATATTTTTTACCACCCTTCAAACCGTTTTCTTCATTTATGAACATCACCGCGCGTAGGGTGTGTTTTGGCTTGTAACCCAGTTCCTTCAAAATATGTAACGCTGAAATGGATTGCATTGTACCGGCCCCATCATCGTGTGCGCCTTGCCCAACATCCCAGGCATCCAGGTGCCCGCCCACCAAAATTATTTCTTCCGGATTCTCGGAGCCTCTTATTTCACCCACAACATTATGTGATTTTACATCGGGCAAAGTTTGGCTGTTAATTTTTAGAAACAGTTTTTGAGATGGGTTTTTATGTAGAATTTCAGTAAACCTTTCAGCGGAATGTACACCCAATGCCTCAGCAGGAATTTGAGGTGCATCTTTTGCGTAGACCAATGCGCCTGTGTGCGGGAAATCATCATCACCTGTAGAAACAGAACGGATGATAACTGCAACCGCCCCATAACGTGCTGCCTGT
>JAJRVW010000009.1 GCA_024277115.1 Calditrichota bacterium | reverse complement strand
TGTCGTTGTACCCTTCGACACCGCTCAGGGTAACACCCTTTGGGGATTCTTCGCCGCCGCTCAGGGTGCCAACCTTTTGGGATCCTTCGATTTCGGTCACTTCGTTCCCTTCACTCAGGATGACAGGCTTTTGGGCTTGGGTGTTCGTCATACCGGATTCATTTCGGTATCCCTGTTTTTGGGCTTTAGGAGACCCTTCGACTGCGTTCATTGCACTCTCTTCGCTCAGGGTGACAGGTGGCTTGGATTGCCAGTTATGCAGGGTTTCGGTGACTTTGTTCAAATCATCCCGGGTGAAATCACGCAAAACGCGGTCTTTCATATAGCCCAGGTTACGGGCGTCAATAAATAAAATTTCGCCATTGCGGTTACGCAGATTTCTGCCACTGGCCGAGGTACGGGCTTTTTTGTTTTTGCTTAAAAACCAGATACAGGCCGGTATTTGCGTGTTGGTAAACAGTTGTCCGGGCAGTGCCACCATGCATTCCACAAGGTCTTTTTTCACTAGTGTTTTACGGATATCCCCCTCACCACTTGTGTTAGAGCTCATGGAGCCGTTGGCCAATAACAGCGCCATGCTGCCGTTGGGCGCCAGGTGCCAGAGCATGTGTTGCAACCAGGCAAAGTTGGCATTGCCCGATGGCGGTTTTCCGTGCAGCCAGCGCGGGGCGTTATCATCCACACCCACATCCCATTCTTTCATATTAAAAGGCGGGTTGGCCATCACAAAATCAGCGCGCAGGTCCGGGTGCTGGTCTTGTGTAAATGTGTTGGCCGGTTCTTTGCCAAAATTAAAATCAATCCCGCGGATCACCATATTCATGGCCGCCAATTGCCAGGTGGTGTGGTTGTATTCTTGCCCATAGATGGAGACATCGCCAATGCGCCCGCTGTGCTCCCTTATAAAATGTTCGGACTGTACAAAAAATCCACCACTGCCCATGGCCGGATCATATACGCGGCCTTTGTAGGGTTCCAGCATTTGCACGATTAAACTGACGATGGATTTGGGCGTGTAGAACTGTCCGCCTTTCTTCCCTTCGGCAAGGGCAAATTGCCCCAAGAAATATTCGTAGACATGACCGAGGATATCTTTGCTGCTCAGGCTGGCGTGTTTAAAAGGGATAGTGGCAACCAGGTCAATAAGCTCACCCAATTTAGCCTGGTCAATTTGCAAACGTGTATATTGCTTGTTGAGGATGTTTTTTAATTTGGGGTTGTCCCGTTCGATGGCTTCCAGGGCATTATCGATTAGGTTTCCGATTGAACTTACTTTGATGGTTTTTGAGTTACCGTTTTTAATTTCAAATGTCGCCCCGCCAATGGCCGCTTTATTATTGTTCTGTAAAAACTCCCAGCGTGATTCGACCGGCACCCAAAAAACATTCACTTCGGCGTAGTAGTCTCGTTCTTCCAGCTCGCGTTCTATTTCATTCTGATATGCTTCTTCGTTTTCATAATCAGCGGGGTCGAGGTAGTAATCATGTTCCGGGTTTTTGAATTGTGCAGTCAGTTCGTCCCGCCGTATCTCAAAAGAGTCGCTTACATATTTCAGGAAGATGAGACCAAGCGCCACATGTTTGTATTGGGCCGCATCGAGCGCGGGCAGCAGTTTATTGGCGCTTGTCCAAAGCTTCTTTTCCAGATCGTTTAAAAATTGTTGTTCGTCGGTTGTGGTCATGGGGATTGTCTCATGTAATATATAACGTTTTGGGCTTAATATAATGACAATCGGCGTTTGATGAAATTATATAAAAAGAAAGGATTAAAGTATGAGGGGTAACCTGATTGAATTTTTGGAGCGGACTTGTTCGAATGCTGGATTGGGGAGACTTAGCCTCATTTAAAGCATTCAACTTTTTATGCAAAACTAATCAAGGTAAACACTTTTCATCGAAGAAAATATTGAACCCAAATCAGAATATTGAGTGCGCCATTTTAATATCTTAAATGCAACTTCAGAACTGGCAACCAATTTGGCAGGGTCCCCGTCGCGCCGATCTACAATCTCGTACAAAACCTTTTTACCGGTAGATTTCTCCGCAGCTTTTATAACATCTAAAACAGATTTCCCCTTGCCTGTCCCAAGATTTACAATCAGGTTTTCATTTTCCTGCAAAAGGTAATCCATCGCTTTTACATGGGCTGTTGCCAAGTCGTTTACGTGTATATAATCACGAACGCACGTTCCATCAGCTGTATCATAGTCTCCACCAAATACTTTTAATTCTTTTCGTTCCCCGGCAAGGACTTCCATTACAATAGGGGAAAGGTTTGCGGGATTTTGTTCCCTGCCCTTTATCTTGCCATGAATGTCATATCCGGTAGCATTAAAATAGCGCAATGCCGCAAAATTAATACCTTTTAATTTACTGAACCATTCAAGATTTTGCTCAATAGCCAATTTCGTATAACCATAATAATTAACCGGATTTGTTGGATGCTTTTCATCTATTGGTAAATATTGTGGGTTCCCGTATACAGCCGCGGATGAGGAAAAAACAATATTTTTTACATTATGAACAAGCATTTCATTTAGGAGATTAAGTGTTCCCGAAATATTATTCTTTGCATATTTGGCCGGGTCAGTCATTGATTCCCCGGCAGCTTTCCACGCGGCAAAGTGGAAAACAACATCTATTTTAAATGAAAATGCCTTCTTTAAGTCAACTGTATTTAAAATATCGCCTTCGACGACATTCTCAACCCTGCCATCTATATTCTCATGCAGTCCCAGTGAAAAATTATCGAGAACAGTTACAGAATGTCCCAATCCACATAAATCTTTTACAATATGGCTTCCAATATAACCGGCGCCGCCGGTAACTAAAATATTTAAACGCTTAAACAATTATTTTCCTTTGTAGAATTAAAATACGAGATGATCTTGACGGAATATAAAAAAGAAAGACCAACTTTTCCTTAAAACTTCAATCTTACTTTGATAAATTATAAAATTAATAAGGGGAAAAACAAATGTGCAAAATGGCCGTGATTATACTTTTATCCCCTTGTTCAAATAACGAAAAAAATAGATTTAGGGAAAGATTATTACAGATTAACAGCCCGGATTTTTTGATATAACCTTTTATAAGTACGGAATTTATCGCTATAAAAGTCCGTATTTACAGGATCGGGTTTTATTGTAGAAAGTTGCCTTACCCAGATCGATGCTAATTTTACAATACTTTGCTGCGTAATAGCAGCGCAGGCCAACATCGCTGCACCCAGGCAGCCTGCTTCTGCCGTGGCAACTGTTGAAATTGTTTTACCGGAAACGTCCGCTTTTAACTGGGCCCATAAGGAAGATTTTGATCCCCCCCCAATACTAAACAGTTCATCAATTTGATAACCGGTTCCTTCAAGGATTTCCATATTCAAACGCATCTCAAAAGCGACGCCCTCAAGTAAGGCGCGGATAACCTCCCCTCTTTTAGTGGAAAGCTGGAGCCCCAAAATCGCCCCTTTTATTTCTGTATCAAAATAGGGTGTCCCCGAAGGTGTAAAATAGGGCAAAACCAAAAGCCCGGAAGGATTGTACCCCGCTTCTTCCAGTAAAAGATCATAAGCGTTCTTAGCTGTTTTTTCAGCCTCTGCCATTTCCTGGTAACCAAATTCGTCACGAAACCATTTAAGTATGTTCCCGCCTGTCAGGTTAAAAGCCACTGTCGTATACATTCCATCAACTACATGATCATAGGTACATAAATTGGCTGTTTGCAAGCTTTTTGAAAAAATATCCATTACAGGCGTTATACATTCCACACTTCCCGTGGCATACATGGCCATTCCCTGTTTAGTAACGCCTGCCCCCAGCGCGCCGCATGGTTGGTCATGCCCGGCAGCTACAACAAAAGCCCCCCGTGCCAAACCTAACTCTTGTATAATTTGCGATGGAATCCCACCGGCAACCGAACCGGGTTTAAGCGGCCGGGCCAATTTATTTTCCGGCAATCCGATTGCAGCCAATATAGCCGGGTCCCAACGATGCTTAATAACGTCAAACATCATTGTCCTGCCTGCAAGCGACCAACTGATTGAAGGATCAAGTCCCAGTTTCAATTGTAATAAATCTTCAAAGCAGAGAAAAAAATGCGCTTTCTCCCATACTTGCGGTTTGTTTTTTTTAAGCCATAGAAGTTTAAAAAGTGTAAACATGGGGTGAGCGGTGTGGCCGGTGGTTTTATAGAGCCGTTCTTTACCAAAGTGTCCGCTCCAGTGCTCAACTAAATCTGCGGATCGTTTATCGGATGAAACCATGGCGTTAGATAAAATATCGTTGTTTTCACCAATGGCGGTAAAGGCTTCTCCCTGGCTGGATATGCCGAGACCAATCACAGAGCCGGGTTCCGTTTGTGATGTACACTCTTTTATTATCGCAAAGCATTTTTCCAAAACATCTTTGGAGTCTATCTCTGCCCCACCATTATTAAAAAAACATAGATCATATTCACGGTGTGCATGAGCGAGCTGTTTGCCCTCTGGCGAAAAAACAACCGCCTTACAACCACTGGTGCCAATATCTATTCCAAGATAGTTCATTTATGCTTATTCCTCGTCTTGAGCAGAAAATCAAAATGTTCATTATCTTGATCTTACTCATGCTCATTTTTAGAGTTATAAAAAACTGATAAATAGTTTAAAACTATATTTTGCATCTCCTGAAAAACGATGTGTTGGCGATAGGTCGTTGTACAAAAATCTACAGAGGCGTTATTACCGGGGTCAATCTTTTTTCCAAGCAGCCCTTGCGTGATTAGTTTTTCGGTATTTTCACGCCCAATAATTTTCGCCGCGTTTTTTACCATCTCAGTAAAAAGAACAACAGAACTGTCCCGTTCCAGTGCCGTCCAAATATTGACCTTCCTGATCCCGTCCTCAAAAAGAGAGCTAAGGCTGTCCGGTGCAACAGAAGAAGCGCCATGCAAGCAAAGGCAACCCTTTCCCAATCGTTTGCTAACCTGTTTTGCTAAATCACTCCGGTAGTATAAATCGGCTGCCGATGCGCGATGCTCGGTGCCTAAATTGGCAACAACAATATCTACACCTGTTTCACGCATATATCGCTCTGCGTTTTCCGGTGTGGTTAAACCACCCTCTTCATTCAACGTTTTCCCGATTACATCGCACGCTCCTTCAACAAGAATATTGTCGCCATGCTTTTCCCTAAAGATAGCCGTCTTTTCTATATTCAGGTCAAAAGGCAGTGTGGAAGCATCATACATAATAGATGAGAATTGCCCCATGTCCCAATCAAGAAATTCCCGGTCATCGTCCCACTGGATATGGTCCAAATGAACCATCACCTTCAATTTGGAAAAGGGGGATTCACCGGAAGTAAGCACTTCCAGCTCTTTTAAAAAGAGTTGCATCCCAATTTCCCAGCGCCGTGTATGGGTGTAATAAACAGATTGGGGGCGTGGTTTATACTTATTAGTGATCCCAATAATGATTGGCAAATCCTCAACGCCAATTGTGCGGCCATAATCCCGTGTTGCTGTTAAAATAGCTTCCGTGGTAGTCAGGTTTTCTGAATTAAAAGTTGGCAGCACCCATCGGCGATCGACCGCTGCTGTATAAACTTCAAGTACTTGTTTTCGATCTGTGATTAAGGGCATTTTTTTCTTTTAAGTGAAATAATTTTATTTATTTAGCAACAACTTTTGGACTCTTTATGATTTTGTAATCGTAATCTCAGTCGCCTTATTCTCTTTCTCCTGATCTTAATATTGATCGCTTTTATTTTTCTCTCTATTTCTATTTTTTGGTTTTGTCATCTTCCAATCAATTTTCCAGCTCATCTTTTCCCCAGGCAAAAGGGAGAAACATAATCCTTCTTTATAAGCATCTTCCAGCGAACTGTTTGATCCCGGAACCGGCTCAAAAGCGCATTCATTACGCCGGATGCCATTTTCATCAGGATAGCCGCTATTGTTCCACCAAATTCCAAGCGAAGGAAAAAGGTCGTGCGGAAAATGAATTTCCAATATTATTCCGGATTTAAAATAGAGGCTTAACTTCCCTTCATGCACAGCATGTAAAAACAACATATTGGCCGTTCCTTCAGGTTGCTGCAAGAGATATTTATGCAGCCCCTCCGGCGTTTTTAAATCCAGTACTTTTTGATTTATATCATCGAAAACATTTAAGAACCCAGGCAATTGCAGCCCAACAATATCCTTTAAGGGCATAAGCGGGTGAACTACATGTTGAAATGACAATGTTTCTTTTCCCTGGTTGTGGACCTCAAAAAACCATTGCAATACGCCCCCATTAAAGCACAGTTCCCTTTTTAATAATAAAGGCAACGCTTCGCTTTCCACAGAGAATAGTAGCCTGTCTTCTTTCTCAATAACATTCCAGGAAGATAGCCAGCACACCTCGCCATGATCGGGAACCATCCAATCATGCCCGGGATAAGGGCATTCGCTGACGCTGGGAAAACAGTCGTCATAACCGTAGACCGGTCGCGTTTCATATTTTCCATAATCCTTTTCAGGTGGCCTGAAACCAGTGGGCTTAGTCGTAATCAAATCAACGCCGTCAAAATTTAACTTATCGATTCTTGCACCATCTTCGGGCGTATATTTCACAAACCATTTTTTATATCGAAACTCTCTTTGGCTCATAGTGCGATTGCCTTTATCCCCGTTAATTCACAAAAATCCATCAGCTCATTATAAAGGTGGTCGCCATAGCCAAGCACCGCGTATTCATTATTCCACGCCTGCAAAAGGTCGTCAATCGGACAATGCACCGTTACAAATGCATGGGGCCAGAAGGGAATGCCGCATTCCAGTTGCCGTTTTTCCAATTCCTCTTTGGGTGGTTCAAATATGCTGCACCGCACAATGACCATCTCAAACGCACCGTTGTTTCTTCCTACGCGGGCCAATACACCTTCGCCCGGTTTACAAACCAGCTTAACGGACAAACCACCGGCTTCCCCCTCAGTTGGGATGCCATGCTCTGCAAACCCGGCAGGCCCTAATTTCCCGGCAAGGGAAGGGGGACAGGCGCCATCGCCGATAATTTTTATTTCATTATTTGATTTATCGATATGCTGCAAATCGCCATAATAAACGGGCTCTTCGCTTAAGTCGGTCAGGATTTTTGAAGTGAGCAAGGTATTAAAATCAGAAAGTGTTGAAGTCCCGATACCGTCATTTAACATCATACTTTGGGCAAAACAGGTTGCACTGTAGTCGTCGCCCAATCCTGGAAAAGATTGTATTGTATAAGTAGACCAGTTTTCTTTTTTAAGGATTTTTTTTAGGGCGAGATAAAGGCGGATCGAGCGTTCGGATGTTTCATCCTCCGGAATCGGCTCTGCAAAAAAGGGTTGTATTTCCGAACGCGCTTTTTGCACTTCATCAGCCAAAATACCTTTTGCCGTGTTCAACAGCTCTGTTGTATCACGCGAATCAATATCGATCCCAAACATTTTCATCCATTGCGAAGGATCGGCAGCCCCACAGGTTTGCCCCATTCCCCGACCGCCAAAGACACCGATGGTGCTCATGTTCAGTATGTTTTTTTCCTGGCTGGCACGACAATAAGAAACAATCTTGCCCACTTCTTTTGGATCATCGTATCCACCATAAACAAATCGATGTTTTATGCCAACCTCTTTTAAGGCGCCCTGCATTACCAGACCGCCAACAGGCCGCCAGCCTTGCGAGCCCGGGTTAGTCCATAAAACAATTCCCTTGCCTGTAAAAGAAAAATCACGGATCGGGCCAATTAAATGCGATGCCCAGACCCAAGTCCCTGAAAACAGAACAACTGCGTCCAGATCATCCATCTTTTTATACTTAGAAAAGCACGCCCTGGCTTCTTGCTTAGACGCGATGACAAGATCGTGTTCAACAAGTTCCAGGCCCGCAGCTCTTAAGGCCGATTTGGCATTTCCAACCAAGCTGTCATCAATAAAAGGAGTCCCCATGGGATCAAGAAGTCCATCTTTGTGCACACCATAAATTATAAATGCTACTTTTGGTTTATTCATTTCACCCTCCTGATATATTAAAATTGAGTATACGAACTAAATGGAACTTAAAAGTGACTTTCGTTAATGTCAGTTTCTCGCCATTTTCAAGTTTTACGCATTGTTTGTCATCACAAGCGAAACACAGTGTAGAGCGATATCCCGTCAATGGGGATTCTTTGCTCCGTTTCACTTCGCTCTGAATGACAGCAAAAGGTGACTTTATTGACAGACACTAATTAAGCAGATACAGTCACAGAAATTACGATTTTAGTATTTCCACTGCTTTTTTATCCCGCTGAGATTCCAACGCTGCTGTAAAGACGCGATGTGAAAGCCGTGTTTCTTCCGGCGTGGCACAACCAAAATCACCCGCATTGCCAGTAGCAAGTTCTTCTACAAAGGCCGCCCACATCTGTAAAATGGCATCGGTAAAGCCAAACTCAAAAATACCGCCTGTTATACACGGAAACAGAGTTTCATAACCCAAGTCTTCCCTGCGCCATTCCTGCGTCCCACCGGGCTCATAATCCATGGTCATCAATGTTTTGGGATATTTTGTTGAATAAGCGATGGATTTGCGCGTTCCTTTTATTTCGATATACCAGGTATCTGTTTCCCCGGGCGCTATCCTGTATGTTTTACAGATCATAGGAAAATACCGGCCATCTTCCGTTCTAACATCACAGTTAAGAATAGCATTGTCCCAGGTTTCACACGGGACGATGCCCCCATGGCCATCGGACCTTTCCGGCATAAGGTTTAAAAGCTGGGCATACACTCTTTCTGGCATCCAGCCCATACGCAAAGGCAAATGAAAAACATGCAAGCCTAAATCGCCCATACAACCATATTCGCCATTTATATCGACCATTCGTTTCCAGTTAATCGCTTTATTGGGATTTATATCGCTACTATGCAGAAAGCCGGCATTGACTTCTATAATTTTGCCAAATTCGTTTTCCTGAATGGCCCGCGCCACCCGTTGTGCCCCCGGATAGAACGGAAATTCCGAAGAGCTGCGTACCATTAGCCCCGGATGCTTTTCTATCTCGTCCAGAATTGCCTGATTGGCCTGCATGTCAATCCCGAACGGTTTTTCGCCCAAAAGGTGTTTCCCGGCTTTTATAATATCAATGTAAATATCTTTATGCAGGGAATGGGGAACGGCACAATAAACAGCTTCCACTTCATCATTGGCCAGAAGCTCGCGATAATCTTTTGTAGCCATAATTATGCCTGGGAAGCTCTGCAAGTACCAGTCAAAAAGGTCGCTGTTTTTATCACAAATTGCCGCGATCTCCGGGATTGCAGTTGGTTTCAAAAGGTGGCACCAGCGTGCTGCGGCGCTTGCAAATTCCCTGCCCATTAACCCGCAGCCAATTATTCCAAATTTAATTTTTCGCATATTATTCATTTATTCAACAGTATTATAATAGGTGTGCTTTAGTCGGTTAAAATATGCATGGCATCATCCACACTTGAACCATTGTGTAATATGGCCATCAGTGCTTCGGTCATGTGTTTCGGTTTTTCATGCTGGATTATATTACGGCCATACACAATTCCGCTCGCCCCTTGCCGGACAAGATCATAGGTGCGTTGTAAAATTTCCCTGTCCGGTGCGCGTCCCCCACCTCGCGGTAAAACCGGCCTGCCGGCAATTTCTATCACACGATTATACTCTTTAACATCATCACAAGGATCGGCCTTTATTATATCCGCGCCCAACTCTGCCGCCTGGCGCACGAGGGGCAGAATCTTGTCTATATCGCCATCCACTGTATAGCCGCCTTTATCCGAGTTTACCTGCATGACCAATGGTTCAACCATAAGCGGCATACCGTAGCGCTCGCATTGTGGTTTTAAAGCACTGATATTTTCGATGCATTGACGGTGCAGATCGGGTTGGCTCGGTAAACGCAAAAGATTAACGACAACACACACCGCATCCAGGTAAAGCGCCTGGCCTATCGGGTCATCAATCATTTTGCTGTATAAATAATCTGGTAATACAGAGCCATAGCAATTGGCAATATCTGTGCGCAGAACAAGGGATGGTTTCTCTTTACCGGCAATTTTCTGTAAAATTTCGGCCTGGCCAACGGTAAGCTGAATAGCGTCGGGCTGTGCTTCTACAATTGTGGCAATGGCCTTTTCCATATTTTCGATACCACTAAGAAAAGAGACCTCGTTAAAAAAACCATGGTCTATGGCCACATCAAGGCATTTTCCTGAACTGCTGAACAAACGGTTTAAGCGATATTTTCGCATCACGCTTTTCCTTTCTGTTTAAAACAAAGAAGTTTAGTTAAAACGGGCAGGTACATTATCCTTTATTCTGACATTAGATAAATGGCCACAAAAGCAACAGCCATACCCAAAATTATTATCCCTCCAGGTATAACCGCGTATAAAGCCAGGGACAAAATTACAGTCACAATAGGCGCAAGGGACATCATTGGGACAACTACAATAGCTTTGCCATATTTTACAGCATAGGCAAAAAACAAAAAACCAACTGCATTTAACGATTGGATTAATCCGGCAGAATAAATTCCGCTTAACCCCCAATTAATGTTTTCTGAAAAATCCGTCATAATTAAAACGACCGGAATTAATAATAATGCGCTCACCATGGTATAAAATGTTATACTCTCTGCGTTTATACTGTTTTTTTGATTTGTATCGCTTATAAGTTTCATAATATATGCCTGCCCTCCCCACAGTAAAAAAACAACCATCGAAAAGAAAAGCCATAAATAGCCCATATTATTGTCATTTTCTGAAGGTTGGTAGGAGAGCAAAATAATAGCGATGAGTGCGAGGATAATACCAGTCCAGGCGCGTTTACTTGCTTTTTCCTTCAAGAAAACAACCGATAAAAAAATTGTTACAACAGGATAAAGCGAAATTAACGGAAAGACGAGATATGCCGGGCCAATTCTTAACACCTGAAATAAAATGATCTGTCCACCACAACCAAAGGCTCCGGCCAAGAGGGCAAGAACAACATTGCGTTTTTGCGTTTCCAGTTTCCAACCCACCCGTTTTAAGGCAATGATTGAAACAGGAATGAGCGTGATTGCCCAAACCGCATATCCCAATGTAGCAGGGAACCCGGCCTTTTCCGGTAACTCTATCAAAGCGCCCCAAACACCCCACAAAATTGTGGTAATCATCGCATAAAACATCCAGCCTTTGTGATTTGACATAGAAACGCCCTCTCCGTTTTAATCCGTCATTTAATCTTTAAAAAGCTACCTGAGCAAAATTAGTTTTTTATGTTCCGCAAAACCGTCGACCGTCAACCGATAGAGATAGACACCACTGGAGAGATGCCGCGCATCCCATGAGAATTTGTATTCCCCGGCATTTAGTTCTTTATTTATGATTTCCTCCACTTCTTGCCCTAAGGAATTAAAAACTGTTAACAGGGCCGTGGACTTTTTTTCAAGAAAAAAACCAAAAACTGTGGTGGGGTTGAAAGGGTTGGGATAATTTTGATAAAGGTTAAAAGACTTTGGATATTTTTTTTCTTCCTGCAAACCACTGACCTTCATTCCAAACTCATACGCCCCAATATCTGGCGCACTTCCAACAAAATCCAGGGTAACACTCACATCTTTTAAGTATGAAATTGTCCTGTCCACAGAGATCATATTATTTTCATAATCAACCTTGAGAACAGCTGCCTTTTCATCCCCAACCCGGATTGTATCGGCCTCGACAACCCCATAACCATTTGTGAAGTACAAGGCATCATTAACATAAATATCCGTACCGGTGCCAGATGTATCCGTATGGGTCAAAAACCCACCGGCATCGATACAGGGACTGCCCGCTTTTAAGTAAAAGCTGCCCGCGTCGGGATCATCAAAAAGTGGATCGGCATCAAGGTTATTTAGCGCCCAATCCGGGTATCGCGCCTGAAAACTATTTACGGAGCGGTTACGTGTCTCGGGTGGGTCTAAATAAGAAGCATCCATAAAAAAGAAAACATCACTGCCTTCGCTGCCACTAAAAATGGTATTATTAAAGAACCGCCCATATTCGGGCGTGGCATTCCAATCGAATGCAATTTGTGTAGAATTGGATGATTTGGATTCCTTAACATTTCCATTTTTATAAAATATATTATTAACAACAACATTATCGCCATAAGCAACATCATCATACCCGGAAACCGGTGGATTAAAAAGATTGGTCGTAAAAAGCATGCCATAGCCGGAATTTGAAACAGACTCCTCTACTTTTATGCCATTTGATTTGTTGTCATCAATAATCTGTAAAATAATATTATTTGTGCCGGATTCTGCGATTACATTATTATAAAACCGGTTTTGTTCATCATGCCAGGCCTCCGGTGTTTTATCCCTGCCAAGATAATTAGACCATGACAGGCCTGTAAGGTTATGCCTGAAAATATTACCGCGTAAAATAGAACGGTTCCCGGCATACTGGATTGCGGCCGTAGGGGTAAAACCAAATGTATTTTCTTCAATCAGATTATATTCCGAAAGGCGGTAGGGTTGTTTGCGCCGGCTTTCCACTTCCATATTACGCCAGAGCCGGTTGGTTAATTTGTTTTTTCGTACGACAGAGTTTTGTACGCCTAAAAGTACCAAGCCCGTATGTGAGGCATCTCCAAAGAAGTTCCCTTGCACTAAATGATTTTTACCACCATCAATTTGTAACAGGTCGGTACCACCATCAAAATAGTTATCTATTATTCTGATGCCATCGCCATTTTCTTCGAAGCGTGTGTTAATCCAGCCCGATCCGTTGGAAAAATGATTGTTTACCAGGGTAATATGCCCTGCTTTTACACCCATCAAAAAACGCTTTACACCATCTGTTTTTATACCATCAATTGTGATATAAGAGCGTTGGTTTACAACAATGGCCGCAGGTCCGCGCGATCCATCAACCTCATTAATATTTTGAAATAAAGATTGATGTTTATTGGCCGCTTTGTACACAATCGGGTTACCGGCAGTACCGGAACGGGACGGTAATATGGGTACCTCGCTGTATGTGCCACCTAACAGAATCGCCGTATCGCCCGGGCTTAAACTTGTATTTGCCTTAGAGAGAGACCACGGTTGCGCTTCTGTGCCCGGGTTTGTCGCCAAGCCTGTTGGCGATACATAGTACTCGGCCGCCTGGGCCAATGAAAAGAGAAAGATAGAAATAGATAGAAACAGGCGCATCCGGGCCTTTGTATAATAATACATCATATATCCCCTTGCTTTGTAAGCCGATAAATTGCTGGTGGTGGCTTTTAGATCAAATGATAAAGTTGCAAACGGCAGGATAATTCAACGAACGGTTTATCCCCATTCCGGACCAGTAATGGCATATTGATTTTCTGAAGTAGTCAGAGGAAGGTTGTTCTTATAATACATACGTGTAAAGGCGCGTTGTTTTTTAAACCCTAAAGAAATTAACCAGTTGTAAAAATCTATTTTCTCTGCCGGGATATCAATTACAACAGCTTTACCTTTTAAACTGTACAAAAGATATCGTACGATTTTTTTTGCACTTTCCAGGGAATCCGCATTTAGCGGGCAAAGTTGTGTATAACTTCTTCCATCACGCCCAAAAATAAATGCCCCCACGGTATTTTGGGTATTTAGTAAAAATGCATACCCCGGATACGAGCGTTGCAGCCCTTTGAGTATATCCGGCC
>JAJRVW010000160.1 GCA_024277115.1 Calditrichota bacterium | reverse complement strand
TTTGTCATACCCGCAAAACATCCAGTCTTTTTGATTCAGAGGCGCGGCGTTAAAGAGAGCTACTAACGGCAATTTTAAAAATAGTTTGTTCCCGCCAGCTATCACCGGAAAGATGACTATCTGCCAATGCCAGGTCAACATCAAGTCCTCTAAACTTTGTTTGTACACCGAAGGTTAAAAAAGTGGCCGAAAATTTGTCCCAGGATTTTGGCAGCTCCGGGCCAAGTTTTTTTTCAGTAGAATAGCCGCCAAGCGAAAGGCTTAACCGATCAGAAAAGTAATGTGTATAACTTGCAGAAATCTCTGTTGATTCTCTAAAATTACCTGTCCCTTCCCAATCGATCGATGAATACTCAAACATAAATTGCCCGATGTCGGGTGATGCTTTTAATCCGACATGCCAGCGGTTGGGCAGGACGGCGCCTGCTTTAGTTGGTGAAAGGGGAGCGCCATAATATTGGGTTCCTCGTGTACTGTCGATTGCTATGCGCGTACTATAATTGCTCTGTAATGTACCTGCCAAGTTGGCCCCTTGCTCATAAAAGCCGGCAACTTCAATCGTGCTAAAACCTGCATTAATTTGGTATGCTAACCCAGCTGCAAAACTCGAAGACGACCCAGAGGCGTTGGATTCTAAGTCCATTATTTTATCCTCATAAGAAAAACGGTCAAAATTATAGCGTAATGCAAAGCTTAGCCCCGGTAAGGATTTCTCCAAATCAATTGCAATAATAGCACTTAAAGAAATGATATGTGTTCTAATATCCGGTGAAAAAAACTCCCCTGTACCTTCGGGCTTAGTTATTGTGGTTATTGGGGTTTTCCCTAAATCCAATCCGCCATTATATTTTTGGGCGGCAGAAACCCCAAAAGTGAAAAGATCATTATAAGGGTAGGCCAGGGCGATGGATTGGGGCATATAAAGGTAATTGTCCACATAGCCAATTTTTGCAAAATAGGCCTCGTTCAGATCGCTGTCAAATTGATACGATAAGCCCAAAGCCAACGTATCAAACCCATTTAATGCAGCAGGATTACTTCCGCTGATTTGTGAAAGCGTAGTTGGGAAATTATAGGTAAACCCATTTGAACTAAGCGCCTGCCAACGAACAGCTTGGGGAAGGATTGCCTGGTTTACGGGCTCAGAATTGACTCTCGATTGGGCAAAAGTAAACGAACAGACTAGAAAGGTCAGAAGATAGTTTGTTTTCATCATTAGTCCCGGATTAGGTGAGTGGCAATATACAAAATTAGTATATCAAATAAAAGGTAGGTTGGCCGGATTATTTATTGCGGAATTTGTTTTATTATGGGGCGGGGAATGGTTTCTATTGTCGGAACCCGGGGGGGTAAATAAATTGAGTTCGATCTAAAGAAAACATTTATTTTTAAAATACTTTATTTTGGAGCTCACCCCTAAATCCCCTCACTTCCCCCGATACTCGGGATTTTCAAAAAGAGAGGGGACTTGAAAAACTTAAAAATCAGCAGAAACTAATTAGGGGTGAGTTGTTTTTACATGCCTGTCTCAGAGTTAAAATAATTTTTTCACTGCAAAAGTTTTATATCGAACTCACGTTAAATAACTTGTATTGTTTTTCTTTGTTGAGAGAAACGAAATCCCGAGTTCCCTTCGGGGCGTCCCTCGTGGGCCCTGCGTTAAAAAACAATTTGAAAATAGTTTCGCTAAGGGCATAAAAAAAATACTAATTCGTGAATTTGTGCCAAACTGTAGATTGGTTGTGAACCCCTTTTTTTATTTGGGACGGATGTGGTTTAAAACGTACTCTCAACAAATATCTATTCTAATTCGCACAGCGGGTTAAATTAGTATTTTTAATTAATTTTTGTAAATTAGCAATCGACCCATTTAAATAAACTTTTTCTGAAATGAAGACGGTTAAATTTATAAATCATAAAATATACAGAACTGAGGATTGCCCATGTCAGCATCAAAAATAATTTGGACTAAAATTGATGAAGCGCCCGCATTAGCGACGTATTCATTATTGCCCATCGTTAAGGCATACACCAAACAAGCCGGTATCGAAATTGAAACAAGTGATATCTCGCTTGCCGGACGTATAATTGCAAATTTCCCCGATAAATTAAAAGAGGATCAGAAAATTGTAGACGCTTTACAGCAATTGGGCGACCTTGCAAAAACGCCCGCGGCAAATATTATAAAATTGCCAAATATCAGCGCGTCCATCCCGCAATTACAAAGCGCAATAAAAGAGCTTCAGGAAAAAGGCTACGATATTCCTGATTATCCCGAAGAGCCTAAATCGGACGATGAAAAAATCGTGCAAAAAAGATTTGCCAAAGTTTTGGGTTCGGCTGTTAATCCGGTTTTACGTGAAGGCAATTCCGATCGGCGCGCCGCGGCATCCGTTAAAAAGTTTGCCCAAAAAAATCCGCACCGCATGATGAAACCCTGGCCGGAATCAGGTTCCAAATCGCGGGTTGCTTTTATGGACCATGGTGATTTTTATGAGAATGAAAAATCGGTCACAGTACCAGATGCCGCCAATGTACGCATCGAATTTGTTAGCGATGATGGCAGTAAAAAAATCTTAAAAGAAAAAGTAGCCTTGCTAAAAGACGAGGTAATCGATTCTACCAAAATGAGTGTTGGCGCTTTGCAGGATTTTTATGCCAAAACCATCGAAGAGGCCACGGAAAAAGATGTACTGCTTTCATTGCACCTAAAGGCAACCATGATGAAGATATCGGATCCGATAATGTTTGGACATGCGGTTAATGTTTATTACAAAGATGCCCTGGGAAAACATGCCAATACCCTGAAAGAAATCGGCGCAAATGTAAATAACGGCCTGGCCGATGTATTGGAAAAACTGGACAGGTTGCCTGCCGATAAGAAAGCGGAAATTGAAGCGGATATTAACGCGGTTTATAAAAACAGGCCTGCACTGGCAATGGTCGATAGCCGCAAAGGGATTACCAATTTACATGTACCCAATAATGTTATTGTTGATGCATCCATGCCCAATATTGTGCGCGATGGCGGCAAGATGTGGAATAATGATGATGAACTGCAAGACACGATTGCCATGGTGCCCGACCGCTGTTATGCCACCATGTACCAGGAAATTATCGCCGATTGCCAGGTGCACGGGCAGTTTGATCCATCAACGATGGGCAGCGTTTCTAATGTGGGCTTAATGGCGCAAAAGGCCGAAGAGTATGGCTCGCATGATAAAACTTTTGAAGCGCCTGATCAGGGAAAAATAAATGTCGTGGATGAATCCGGCATTGTTTTATTGGAGCAAGATGTTGAGCCCGGCGATATTTTTAGAATGTGCCAGGTTAAAGACGCACCGATCCGGGATTGGGTTAAACTGGCTGTAACACGCGCCAAAGCATCCGGATCGCCGGCTATTTTTTGGTTGGATGAAAACCGTGGACATGATGCCGAAATAATCAAAAAAGTAAATATGTACCTTAGAGACCACGATACAAACGGGCTGGATATCCGCATTATGAAACCGGTGGATGCCATGAAGTTTTCACTTGAAAGAGTTCGTAAAGGGCAGGACACCATTTCGGTTACGGGCAATGTTTTGCGTGACTACCTTACTGACTTATTCCCGATTTTAGAACTTGGTACCAGCGCGCGTATGCTCTCCATCGTTCCCTTGATGAATGGCGGCGGCTTGTTTGAAACCGGGGCGGGCGGCTCTGCACCAAAGCATGTGCAGCAATTTTTAAAAGAAGGGCACCTGCGTTGGGATTCGCTAGGTGAATACTGTGCTTTGGTTCCTTCTCTCGAAATGATTGCAGATAAAACGGGCGATAAAAAGGTGGCTTTGCTTGCCGAAACTTTGGACAAGGCCATTAGCACTTATCTTGAAAACGCAAAATCCCCATCGCGTAAAGTGAACGAACTTGATAACCGGGGCAGTACATTTTACCTTGGGCTTTATTGGGCGGAAGCATTGGCAGCACAGGATAAAGATGGCGATTTAAAAGCATTTTTCTCCGGTGTGGCCGGGCAATTAAAAGAAAATGAGGCTACAATTGCCGAGGAGCTTCTCTCTGCACAAGGCAATGCCATGGATATTGGCGGGTATTTTCTGCCGGATGACGCAAAAGTGGAACAGGCTATGCGCCCGAGCAAAACACTGAATGCGATTATCGATTCTATTTAAATATCTAAATTAAATTCCATATAATCCGGTCGGCTAATTCTGGCCGGTTTTTTTTGCCTGTACAGAAAACATTTATTTCTAAATATGGCGGTGAACATTGTTCGCTGTTACCAGCACACGATGTAAGCTCGTTCCCAATCTCCCTATTGAGGACGGCATTGAACGAAACTTTATTTAGGGTAGTTCACCCTGAATGCAAAATAAAAAATTGAATTTAGAACACCGATCAACGAATGTCGAATTTAGAAGTAAAAACAAACCTATCAACCGATAAAATCATTCTACCCAAACATTCCGTTGAACAAATCTTATACAGCCAAATAACCATAATTTTTATATACTGTTTTTGCAAAACTAAAAAACGCTTCAAATTCCCGATTCTTAAAATCCATATTTGAAATTGGCGTAAAATTTAGCCCATCCATCTCAATCACACGTACTTCATCCTGAAAACGAAACTTCATTTTCAGCTTATCTGCATCACCTTTTTCCATAAAACAGAAACCTTCGTTGGAGCTGCAATCTAAAGATTCTTCATCCCAGAACAGGGTGATTTTGTCTTTGTAAGGCGCGCCGCTGTAGGGGCAAAAAGTCTCACAATTGCCACATTCATTGCACATGCCATCGATATGCAAAATCTGCCCGGATTTCTCAAAACCGGCATCAAACAAACCCGAATCGAGCACAATATTGGCCCGGTTGGGGCACACATCCACACACTTGTCACACACAAAACTGCACCCCAGACAACGCCCGGCCTCGGCTGTCGAAGCCTGTTGCAATGGGGAAACAACAGCTTTCTTTTGCAGAATATCGACTTGCCTTTTGCCCGCATCGAACAAGTGTCCGAAAGCCGGCTTTGCAGGTTTAATGCCCTGTTCTTTCTCGATGATGGCCTCCGCCGCTTTTTTGCCATCGGCGATTGCTTCTACAACCGTGGCCGGGCCGTGCAACGCGTCACCGCCCATAAAAATGTTTTCGCTTTGGGTCTGATTTGTCTGCGGGTTAAAGATAATCCATTGGTTATCGTCAAAGGTTATTTCGTTGGCTTGTAGTAAATCCGTATCGACATATTCACCGATGGCCGAGATAACGGAATCAACCTGCAACTCAACATATTCATTTTCGATGGGCCTGACTTTTCTGCGTCCATCCGGTCCAACCGAGTCAAGCTGCATCTTCTGGCAATGCAAAATGCCGTCATCAAAACGGACAGGCAAAACCAATTCCCTGTACTCCACGCCATCCGCCAGAGCGCCGTCAAACTCTTCCCGATCGGCGGGCATTTCCTTTTCGGTACGACGGTAGAGAATATAAACCCGCTCCACGCCCTCAGTCCGTTTTGCGGCGCGCGCGGCATCCATGGCCGAGTTTCCACCGCCCACAATGGCGACATTGGCGCCCAACTTAGGGGCCGCTTTTTTATTATAGGCTTCAAGAAAAGGGATCGCATCAAACTGATTTCCATTGGCCCCTTCAAGCGTAAACTTCCGGGATTTCCCAGCGCCTATGGCGATGTAAATGTATTTATAATCTTGCTTAAGTTGTTGGATGGAAAAACCGGCATCCACGCCAAACTTAAATTTTACACCATGCTCTTTTACAAAAGCGATGTCTTTGTCAATTGCCTCCTGCGGCAAGCGGAAATCGGGCAAAGCCGTTTGCACAACGCCGCCGGCGCGCTCATTTTTTTCCAAAACGGTTACATCAAACCCTGCCCTGGCCATAAAATAGGCAAAGGCCAACCCCGAGGGCCCGGCGCCAACCACGGCAACAGGAATATTATTTAGGACAATTTTTCGCTCCTTATTAAATGTATCCATATAGGCGGCATAACCCTTAATGGCCGCTTCTTTTTTAAGGTCACGAATTTGCACCGGGTTGTCATAATCCCAGCGTGTGCAATGGTTTTGACATTGATGGTCGCAAATATAGCCGGTTATATAAGGCAAAGGGTTGCGGGCAATGATCGTTTCAAAAGCCTCTTCATAACGGCCTTCCTCCACCAGGCGGATATAAGCGGCCACATCCTGATGTATCGGGCAGGCTGCCTGGCACGGCGCCATATAACAATCATATTTGCCCAGTTTTTCCGGGACTTTTATGCTTTCGATTTTACGGTTTTCTTTTTTGTAAGCGCTGTCCCGTAAAGCTGAAGAAGCAAATTCTTTTAAGGCGGATAGATCAATTTTTGAAGGCAACCAATCTTCATAATTATGCGATTCAGCCTTCCGGGCCATCGGGGTTAAACGCATATAACCGCCCGGTTTTAAAAGATCGGTTACCAGCGTGACCGGGTAAATTCCCACGGCGAGAATCTTTTCAATATTATTTTGATCCGCCCCGCCGGAATAGGAAATTCTAAGATTGCCATCAAATGCATCGGCCAATTGAGCGGCCAAGTGTATCGTCAGCGGAAACAGCGAACGCCCGGACATATACATCTGATCATCCGCCAATTTTTTCTTTTTATTGATCACACCCAAAGTATTGGAAAGTTTTACACCAAAGTCGCGTTTCCCTTTTTTGGCGACTAAAAGTAACCGCTTCAGCATTGGGGTCGCATCGCTGTATTGCAGGTCATGAGAAAAAGAGCCGGCATCCATCGGTATGTAACCAAAGCCCAGATCATCCAGCATAGCGCGTACTTTTTCAAAGCCCAGCAAAGTGGGGTTTAGTTTTACATACGTGTGCAGCTTCTTCTCTTCCATTAAATATGTGGCGATGGCCTCAATATCTTCGGGCGGACAACCGTGCATGGTGGAAAGCGTAACCGAGCTAGAAATCTGCGGCGAAATATTTTCAATTTTTTTTAAGATTGTTTCAAGGGCGGCCTCGTCCAGTCCCAATTTTTTAAAAAACGGTTGAGTCTTTTGCCGGAGAAAAGAGATCGTTTCCTTTTTATACAGATCAAATTTTTCTGAGAGGGAGGCGTCTTTAAGCTGTTCGATAAAGTTGTCCATGGGTGCTGTTTTAATCCCGGCCAAATCGTAACCGACACTCATGTTGAAGACAAAACCCTTATCCTCCGAGGAAGACAATCCGAAAACTTCTTTTAATAGATGGATCAAAATCCAGGCTTTCAGATATTCATCATACGATTGCTCCAAACGCAACTCTTGCGACCACTCAATATTATAACACTCATCTTGCGCGTCGATACATGGCTTTTTTACCTCAAGTTGATCGAGTTGCTGCACTGTTTTTAATTCAAAAAAGCGGGTGCCCACAAGGTAAGAGACGATCAGGTTTTGGCTTAGCTGGGTGTGCGGGCCTGCTGCCGGGCCAATTGGCGTTTCGATGCGTTCACCAAAAATGGAAAGGGTTTGTTTTTTAATTTTCTTAAAAAACCGGGAGGCATCAATCCCAAAAATAGAATTGCTGTTTTGATATTCTGCAAAAATCCAATCCAACAAATTTTTAAAAGGAATTGGGGTCATTTTATCGGACATGTTTTTTCCTTAATTTTATAATAAAAGTATTCTGTAAAAAAAGAAACCTTGTTTATACCTTAAAACTTAAAAGTGTCATTCCGAAGGAATCTTTTTAGTCAAGTCCTAAATGTTGTGTACTTTGTTCTTCCAGCGGTTTAAGTTCTGATGAAGCGTAGCGGAATCAGAACTTAAACCGCTCGCGCCAGTTTGACCCACGGTTCAGTTTTATTTTTTAGTATTTCCATATCCA
>JAJRVW010000159.1 GCA_024277115.1 Calditrichota bacterium | reverse complement strand
GCTTTACCGTCGGTTGGATTCAGATTTAAATGAGATACAGTATTACCTGGCAGGCAAACAGGCAGCATAGGCAGTAAAAGGCCTAAAAAAAAGTTATCCCGTATAGAACCGGGATTCAAAAGACGAAGAGACGGATTCTTGATTCTGGGCTGTAAGTGACTAACGCTGTCAAGCGTACTGAATATAAACTATTTAACCCAATTCTTTTCCTTTTATAGCGTTTTTTCGCTTGAGGGATGTATAATCTATGCCGTCCAAAATCATAATAACTGTTTGATAGCTTAATTGTGCCCGCAGCAGGCATTTGAAACCTGCCGGATTCCAGACGATTGTAAAACAGCCGGAAACCGCCATTGTCCCTCACTAGCATTTTCAGGCAGTCTCGCCCCTGTGGTTGATGAACAAATAAACCGCGCCGTTAAGCTGGTCAGACTTTAAGGTATTTATAACCAGCCCGCAGAGGCCATCAAAATTTTTGCGTATGTCGATGTGCTCGCCATAAAGATAAAAACATGATGATGAACTGACCGGAACATCTTAAGCGCTCCTGGATTTTGTCAGTTCTATTAAAGGCCCTACGTCCGCTGGCCATCAAATCGGACGATGAAACCACCGGGAAAGTTGATGCCATAGTTTGCCGGTACTACTGGCAGAGGGTTTTCTTTTATGGACAGGTGGATAAGTATTGGCTTTGTCTGTTTTTCGGCCATCTCTACATGCCTGTGTTAGTGATAAAACTAGTACAGGAAAGTACTTCGGGCCAGTTTTTCTTCCTCGTAAAACTGCTTCTAGGCTACCCTAGACGAATGGTATTTCTTGATAAGGACGTGCATCTGTTTTGCGCGCGGGGATAGGTTGGGTCCTGCCATCTTCTTGCTCCTCCAGGTTTGGTAAACCCGTAAGATAGCATGGCCGAGGGTTTTCAGGAAAGATGTACTCACAGGGCGGATACAATAATCAGGCCGGAAGGGGGCGAGAACGGCACGACGATTTTTTAAGGGGTGCTTCCATCGTCCCCTCCCCTAAAAAACCTTGGAAAAACCTAGGGAATTATAATTGACTTTAATCAGTTCGGAGGATAGGAATGAATATTTTGTCTTTCCACTTTATAAGAAGTCTTGATTCTTACATTTCGCAAACTCGCTTCATTTCTAATTGTCAACACTCCAAAGATTTCTTGTTATACAGATATATTACTTTTTTATCAAATTTCAAGGAGAAATATGATGTCGAAATCTACCTGTAAAACTATAGCAGTTATTTTACTTTCTTGTATGTTTTTACTGGGCCCCGGTATCAAATCCACTTCAGCTCAGCAACGTATTCAACAACGGATAGGGTTGGAGAACAAACTATTACCTGATAGTCTTGAAAATCAGGCTGAGTTTGGCAAATCAGTTGCTATTTACAGACACACTGCGATTGTTGGTGCTCAAAGTGTCACTAACAGTGAAGTAACTTTTAGCGGTGCTGCATACATACACAAATTTGATGGAAGTGAATGGATCCAGACTCAAAAACTAATTGCGAGTGATGTAGGAATTTCTGGAGATGAATTTGGTGTGTCCGTTGATATTGAGGGAGATGTAGCAGTGGTTGGTGCCACCTTTAATGAAAATAATGGATCTGTTTATGTGTTTAACTACAACGGTGTTAAGTGGGTTGAGGTCCAAAAACTCCAAGCACAAAATCCAGATTTTCAAGAAGGTTTTGGTAGTTCTTTATCATTAGAGGGTTCATCATTAATTGTTGGTACCAGTATATTTGGTTCACCGGGTCATGCTTATATTTTTGAATTTGATGGAGCTCAATGGTTTGAAAAACAGAAATTGATACCAAATAATTCTGTCAATAGTGATTTATTTGGACGCTCAGTTGGTCTATCTGGAGATTATGCTGTTGTTGGCACTGCTGTTGGCAGAGTAAATGTTTTTCATTCAGATGGTATTGCCTGGACTGAAAAACAGATACTTACGCCATCCGATCCCGGGGGGCCTAATAATTATCGTTTCGGTGAACATGTATCTATAGAAGGTAATTCAATTTTAATTGGCCGGGATTTTGATGCAAAAAAATCTGGCTCTGCCTACATCTTTGAATTTGAAGAAGATAACTGGTATGAGACACAAAAATTAAAAGCGGACGATGGCACAGCAAATGACGGATTCGGATCAAGTGTGCATATTCATGATGATTTGCTGGTTATTGGTTCTCCGAATAATAGAAGCAGTCGGGGAGCGGCATACATTTTTGAACGTGGTGGCGCTGGATGGGATCAAAAATACAAGCTAATTAAAGGAGATGATGAAGCAAATGATCCTCTGGACCAAAGTTTTTTTGGCAATTCGGTTTTTATTACTTCAAACATTGCATTGATAGGAGCATGGAGTAGCGAGGAGGATGGTATAGAATCTGGATCTGCTTATCTGTATGAGTTTATAGCCCAGCCTGGACAAATCACCGCTGCAGATGGAGAATCAAATAACCAAACCAGAATTTCATGGTATAATCGTTCTAATAATGCCGATGGTTTTAGAATCTATCGTGATGACATTGAGATTGGCAGTACGGTGCTTGCAGCAAGAGTATTTAATGATATTGATGCCATACCCGGTAAATTATATAATTATGAAGTTACGGCATATAATAACTATTGGGAGGAGTCACCCCCATGATTTGCTGACTTTGGCTGGAGAAGTGCAAACGGAAAGATAAATGGCACTATTCAGACTCCGCAAGGAGCAACTATTACAGATGTTGAAATAACAGTAACTCCCGTGGACACTACATTAGGTCTTTCCCTTTCTTTTGATGGGGTGAAGGATTTTATAGTAATACCTCTTATTCCACGAAATAATTTTATGACTATCTCGGCCTGGATAAAAACATCCTCTACAAATGATCAGCAGATACTAAGCTGGGGCAATACAAGAAACGGAAATCGTATTGAATTTAAAACCAACGGGGGTAGGTTATACTATGCGGAGACGGATATACAACCGGTATTAACTGTTAACAGCCCTAAACCAATTAATACAGGTAACTGGGAGCATGTTGCTGTTGTTGTAAGAGAGGACGAAGCACAATTATACATAAACGGTAAAGCGGGGTTTGCCGTTAAAGGACTCCACCGAGATGTAGATGTTAATACATTGACAATTGGAGCATACCAGGTTGGTCCTGATTTTCTACAGTCTTTTAACGGAGGAATAGATGATGTACAGCTTTGGAACAAACCCTTGACCTTAGAAGAAATTAAAGAAAATATGCTTAATGGTTTAACCGGTAGTGAAGACGGTTTAGTTGCTTATTGGTCTTTTAATGATTCGACACGTTCAACGGGTAAAATTGCCGGTGATTATGCCCGGAAAGGAAACAATCATGGAACAATTATTGGGGCCAATTGGAGTAATGAAGCTGCTCCGGTAGCATACCGTGATTTAACCGAAGAAGAGGGTGAATTTAGAATCGCTAACCTTTTTTATGATGAATCCCGCGAGTTCAGGGTTACACCTTACAAAGAAGACCATTTATTTGACCCTGAATTTAGAGATATAATACTAGAAAATGGAGGGGGGCCAAAAATTGCTTTTAACGATACTACCGTTTTTACACTTTCCGGACAAATACTATTTTCAGGCAATTCATGTCCGGTTGCGGGTGTAGAACTATTAGTAGATGGGAAGAGTTCTGGAGTTTTCACAGATTCGCAAGGAAAATTTGAAATTGCTATTGAGGAACCGGGAAAAACATATACCATTAAACCACAGTATGGGGATTCAATATCATCCCACACCTTTAATCCATCTGAGATTTCTTTATTTGTTGAGGGAGACATTGACGGATTAAAATTTACTGATATTGAAAAGCACTTACTATACGGCAAAGTTCGGGGCGGTTGTATTGCCGGTTTGGGCGTAGCCAAACTTCATGTTAAAAGTTCGCAAAAATCCGTGTGTTTAGATGATACAATTACCACCGACCATAACGGAAATTATCGTCTATTCCTCCCGGCACAAGAATATTTAATAGAGCTTGTACAAATCGACAACCCGGATTCTGTTGATATTAAAAATTATTTTTCTACTGAGACGGTTGATATTACTTGGGAAAATAAAAACCGGAATTTTATATATCATCCGGAACCTATTATAAGATGGGAAATATTACCTACAGAATTAACATGCGATACTATACCTATTCTAAAGCAGAATAATCCATATAGTGTTATAATAGATGTTCTTGAAGCCTATCAAGATGATACATGCCATGTAGCCGAAGGATTTGTAACTATATTTGATAATATTGGCGGCAACCCGGCAGAACCTGTTGTTATTGAACTTGAGAACGGCAGGGCAATTTATACTTTTTCTGCCGGTGAACCGAATATTCTTGGTGGAGGTGACAATCCTTACCAGAAATTAATGCAGATTGAAGCAACTGTGGATGACTATTCCACAACAGAAAATCTATGGGCCTTAGTTACTGGTCATCGCCCGCGCACGCAAACCTTTTTTAGTAGCGCTACACCTGAGCTTCCGTTTATGATTTTAAGAGATCCTCCGGGCGATCAAAGTTACAGTTTTTTATCAAAAGACAGTACCTACACTACTAATTTTTCCACAGCATTAGATTCATCAAGGGTCGGACCTCGATCAATACTTCCGAATTTTATTGATGTGAAAGCTGGTTTTATTACAGGCACAGGATGGGGTACAGGTCCTCAAATCTCTACTGATTGGGGGTTATATGGTATATTTAAAAATAATCGGTTTTATGGTGATGGCAAAAAAGAAAATTATGGACACTCAATCTCTCTTAGTATGAATGAAGAATTTAAAACATCGGATAGTGAAGCAATCACAGGTGCCAGGGGAGATGTTTTTATTGGCGGTTCCTTAAACCGAACCTTCTATCTTACAGATGTAATATATTATGACTCGGTGTCTTGCAAGGTTCTAAAGGACACTACGCTTTTTTTAAACTATACCGGTTTTAAGTCAACCTATGTTTATACTGAAGATCATATCCGTAATACACTCATTCCTCAACTACAGGGATTAATAAGTGATACTGGCAAGGTTGTGCCTGATTCTGTTTATATCTTAAAAGAAGCTATTTCGGTATGGCAGCAGACATTACACTATAATGATAGTTTAAAATCAGCAGCAGAAAATAAATGGCCTCTCACTGATCCGGAACATCCAACACCAGAATATCTTTTGGAGAAAAATATCTCATTCAGTGGAGGCACCAGTACTACGCAGTATTCAACATTTCAAAAAGATACATCCTGGACGATCACATATGCAACAAAATTTGAAAGAGATTTTCTAATCGGTTTGGGTGGAGTTGCTTTTGGTACTCCTTACGAATTCGGATTTCAATGGAAAGTAGAGGCTGTAAATGATACAACACGTAAGGGCGATGACGTAAAGAGAACACAAATAAATACTATAGGATATACCCTGGCCGACAATGATGCGGGCGATTATTTTAGCGTCGATATATTGCACGATCGTACTTTTGGCACTCCAGTTTTTAACCTGGTGGCCGGCACCAGCAGCTGTCCATGGGAAGACGGGACGCAGCCCAGAGATGGAGCTCGGCTGGGCATTAACAGCTTTATCCAAAATGATGTTTCACCTGATAAACCAGCGAAATTCTTACTTTCATTAGGCAATATCAGTGAAAGCGGCGAATCCCGACCTTATGATCTAAGGTTAGCTCAGCTTTCGAATCCGGATGGAGCTATCGTAAAAGTTGGTGGTGTAGCTATGGGTGGTGCGCTCTCATATTATATACCGGCAGGTGATTCGGCCTACCAGGCCACGATAACAGTAGAACGCGGACCACGTGCATATGAATATGATAATCTTCAACTAATAATGGTACCTCCTTGTGAGTATGATGTTTACAATAAGTCAACTGTCAAGTCCTGAAATAGGTTTACAGTATTTTATTTACTAATTGTTCTTTTTCTCTCCAATTATCCTTTCTGTTTGGTTCTGAAAGGACCGAACAGTTTTCCCTGTTTTGCGAAGCAAAAACAGGGGCGCGGGGGCGG
>JAJRVW010000158.1 GCA_024277115.1 Calditrichota bacterium | reverse complement strand
CGCGCTGGAAAATGCCGCTTCCGTTTCGGGGTTATTGCTGATGACCGAGGCTTTGATTACCGACAAGGTGGAAGAATCTGTCCCGGCAATGCCTGCTATGCCAGGTGGCGGTGGAATGCCAGGCGGCATGGGCGGTATGTATTAAGATTCATTATTCGTGTAAACCTGCCAGGATTTCAAATCCTGGCAGGTTTTTTAGTTTTAATACTTTTAGGCCCCCGCAGGTTTTTAAAACCCAGAGAGGCTCTTTTTATTTCCGCCTCTTTGCCCAATAAATATTTTCAGCCGTGTAAAGCGCTAAGGCTATCCAAATAAAGCTAAAACCGATCAAGCGTTCCTGGTTAAAATCCTCGTTATACAAAAATACCCCGAGTAAAAATTGTAATGTCGGCGCAACATATTGAATTATCCCTAAAGTGCTGTAAGGGATTTTACGCGCACCATAGGCAAAAACAATAAGAGGAATTATTGTAATTACAGCTGTTAAAGAAAGTAAAAAGTACATATCCCAAGATAGGGAAGCTATTGTAAAATTTGTTGCAGATAAAAGATATGCCAATAACCCTAAGGCCGGGATTAATAATACAAGCATTTCCATTGTTAAACCATTTAACGCGCCTAGTGGGGCCGTTTTGCGGATAAATCCATAATAGGCAAAAGTCGTTGCCAGTATGAGTGCTATCCAGGGAAAATTGCCATAGTTTATTGTGAGATATAAAACCCCGCTAAAAGCAAGTAGAATCGCCACCCAATGTAAGGGGCGCATTTTCTCTTTTAGAAGAACAACACCCATCAAAACATTTATCAAAGGGTTTATAAAATAGCCGAGGCTCGCCTCCACAATGTGATTGTTGTTCATAGCCCAGATAAACAGAAACCAATTTGTGGCAAGTAAAAAAGCGCTAATTATATACGGCCGGATATGTGTTATCTGTTTTAAACTTGCCCTAAAATCCAGCGCATTTTTTGTAAAGAATAAAATGAGAATTAAAATTGGCAGCGAAAGCAAAACGCGCACGCTTAAAATTTCTAATGCAGGGATAGAGGCGATCAGCTTCCAATAAACAGGTGAAAGCCCCCACCAAAGATAAGCAGAAAATGCAGCAAGATATCCTTTTCGCATCTAGGCAATTTCTTTTTTAAATAATAATTCATACAGCAGAATTGTGCCCATCACAAAAAGGGCGCCATAGGTAAAAAATGCCGATATAATAGTTACATAAACAAAATCCGGATGAATAAAACGCACGGCCCAGATACTTGAAAATGTCAATAAAACCGAGAGGAAAGGCTCAACCATCAAAACGTATTTCCAAAACCCTGAAAGAATTGTGTTGAAATAAAACAGCATGCCCAGACTTAAAAAAATAAATGAAAAACCAAATAAATGATTGTGTGTATTTAACAATAATTCAATCGCAGATTTTGGATAGCTCTCCGGAACATCCATTTCATCATCCAATTCTACACTGCTGCCATTATACCTTTCAACAACGCCGGATTTTTCAAATTGAGTTGTTTGATAAACAAAGGCAAGGCCAAGCATAGTTGCACTCATCAACAAAGAAATGAACGCTGCCAGGAAATGGCGCAATGTACAGTCGAGCTTATAAAGTTTAATATTCATGGAATTTTTAAATCAAAAATACAGTAGCCTAAAATAACAACAATTGAGTTATTATTCTTATAAATGTTCTTGAATTATAGAAAGTATTTCTTCTGGTTTACAGGGAACATACAAATGACCAATATTGCCAATTCTTTTAATAAAACGCCCAATATCATCAGGCCCATATCCATGGGAGAAAATAATTTTTGCCTTTTTATCAATAGCACGTATTTTTTTAATTAAATCAAACCCATCCCCATCTGCCATCATTAAGGCTGTCAGTGTCAAATCTGGGCGAAATCTGTTCCAATTTTCAAAACCGGCTATGCCACCAGAAGCAGTTTCAACCTCGAACTTATTGTAAATCAATAGACTTGAAAAAAATCTCAAAAATTCTTCTTTGTTATTTACGATTAGTATTTTTTTCATTTTGGATAAATACAGTTTACTTATTTAGCTTGACTTGATACTCTCGTGAATATAGGAAAAGAGTAAAACCAGTTTTTTTATTCCCTTTGTGATGGCGTTTACAGAGATCGTTGCACCACTTATTGCATCAATATCTACCCCCTTCTTAAAAGCGGATTCCTCGCCCATGCCACTAAATTGATTTAACCAATTTTTATTGGCAATCTGACCGCCATAGGCTTCACGGTATTTAATAATTTCAGTCGTCATTATTTTACCGGTTGTATCAAAAATAACCAGGAAAGTAATGGGCATCGATTTTCCATAAACATTATCTAAAACCGCATAGCCTTTTAAAGAATCACCAACATTTATTTTCCAGACATATACAAAATTTTTAAAAAAACGTTGGCGCACCTGAATTTCAATGTCCTTTTTCTGTTTTGGATTGATTAGAAGTTTTTGAAATCGCAGTGTGGCCTCATGGCCTGCAAAAGTGTTGACTACCGCCTCCGTTTTATCACGGATCTCACCTGCGGGAAGATATTGAATATTTACGAAGAATAATAGCAACAAAAGAATAATATTTATTTTCATAAAAATCTATTTTGAGTTTATTTGATTAATTTAACGGAAGTTTTACATAGCCCGTATAAAACATTGTTCCTCTGTTTTATCGTCAAACAGCCAGATTCGCCCAGGTACGTGCAGGAATGACAAATTGGCGAGCGCATGCAAACCAAAAGGTGAATCACAAAGCAACTATTAAAACATATAGCCGGCGCCTAAGTTAAAAAGTATATCCTTTTTATCACTCAGTTCGTTTTTCTTTGCACCATAATCTAATTTAAAAATAATCTCATCCATTGGTTTAAAACTTAAACCTAACAACCACTTTTTATAATGATTGGCTTTCTCACCACTACCACCGCCTACAACAGATGCTGCGGTATTATACTCCGTATAACGAAACCAGGGAATTAACCTGCCTTCGATTTTTAAGGACGACCCGAGATCGTACCCTAAATCAAAATAATAGCCTGTAGCCTTTTCTATAGGAAAACCCATACGTTTCCCATCATATAAAATATTTCCATACTCTATCACGGCAATAACATTATTGGCATCATATTTTGCATGGATTTCAACCAGGGTAGTTGAAATAGTTGAATCAAGCCCTGCGTAGGCATCATTATAAGAGAATGAACCGCCAACAACCAAGCCGTTTATGCCATTATAATTTACCCGTCCATTATAAAGAAGCTCCTGGGCATTTGCCTGATAGCCTTTCAACCGCGCACTACGGATACCTTTTGTGGCACTAATTTCAGAGCCATCCAACCCTTCCATCACAACCATTTTATAAGAAAAATCATCAAGCCTCCCATAAATTGCCGCACCATTTCCAAACCAGGTTGTCGGGATAATATATTTTGCATAATCCGGCCGTTCCACACTCAAAAAAAGTGGAGGCTCATGGTATTCGTTTGTAAAACCCGCTGATGGTAAAATGATACCAACCTGAAAACCGAAGGCATCATTATGATGATAATTTATATAGGCCTGCTCTAATTCCAGCTCACCGCTCTCTTCACTACCGCTAACAAAGTTATGCTCTAATTCTAATTCTGATTTAAAAGACCACTTTTCTGTCCAGGCATGGGAAAAAAATATAATAAACCGGTGAAAATCCAATGTTTTTGAAGACTCGGTAGCCCCGTCTGTTTTTGATACATTATAATGAAGCTCGCCATAACCACCAAGTGTAGATTTGGGTTCAAAAAAATCATCCTGGGCTTTTAAGGCGGAGGAAGTAAGAACAAATATTAAGAAAAGTATATATTTTTGCATGATTTGGAGAACCCCAAGTTTTACCTTATTGACTTTTGTTATATATAGCTAACAACTTAATCAGGCAAAATATTGATTGCAATTTTTTTTGGCGCTTCTAAAGAGGAAATAATTTTCACATTCCTTATTTCTGATCAAAAAAAAAGACAGTAGATGTTACTGTCTTTTGATAAACTTCTAAGAATAATCAGTGTTTTTTTTATTAGCAACTTCTCTCAGAACCAATCTTATCTTAAGTTTTTGGAGGATTTGTGTACGCCACATCTTCTTCTTTACCCAATAGATTTTTAATTATTCTCTTCAAGCGTTTTAATGTTTGTTGAAAAACTACTTTGGCATCTTCCTGGCTGCGATAAATTACAGGCACCAAAATGAGTGTAATAAACGTGGCAAACAAAACACCAAATCCAAGTGAGATGGCCATAGGGATTAAAAATTGGGCTTGTACACTCGTTTCAAACAACAGTGGCATCAATCCTAAAAAAGTGGTTATTGATGTCAATAAAATTGGCCTGAAACGCGCTACGCCTGCATCACGGATTGCCTCGGTCATAGGCTTTCCGGCTAAGCGTGCCCGGTTAATAAAATCGACCATTACCAGGCTGTCGTTCACGACCACACCCGTTAGTGCCACAATGCCAAACATAGAAAGAATTGTCAGGCCAAAGCCAAGTAACAAATGTCCCCATAACGCGCCAATTATTCCAAAAGGGATGGCGCTCATCACGATAAAAGGTTGGATATAAGAACGAAATGGAATGGCCAATAATAAATATATTACCAGCAAAGCCAGGCCAAAACCTTTTAATAAACCCTGCATGGTTTCTTTTTGGGTTTTTTGCTCACCCTCTAAAGAATACTTAATTCCCGGATATTTATGTATTAGCCCGGGTAAAAAATCTGTTTTAAGGCTTTTTAAAATTTCATCCGGTGTGGTAATTTTAGCATCCACATCGGCAATTACGGCCAAAGTACGGCGCCTGTCCCTGCGTGAAATAGATGCAAAACCGCGCCCATATTCAACTTCGGCCGCAACAAAAAAAGGTACCTCGCCCCCATTTGGAGTCCTTATACGAAGGTTCTCTAAATCCGCTAAAGAACGCCTTTTATCTTCCGGATAGCGTACCATCACCCGGATGTCATCACGGCCACGCTGGATACGCTGGGCTTCATCGCCATAAAAGGCCTGCCGTACTTGCCGCGCCAAATCGGCCAAAGTTAACCCTGCGGCCTCAGCCTGTGGTGTAATTTTAAGTTTAATTTCGCGTTTTCCTGCCCGATAAGAATCGGCAATATCAAAAACTCCGTTGTAGGTAGAAAGTTTTTTCTTTGTCTCGGCCGAAGCGGCATTCAGGGCATCATAGTCATTACCAGAAAACTCAATATTTATGGCCTCGCCTGTAGAAAAAATTGATGAGGTAAACGAAAGCTCTACTGCATCGGGAATAGAACCAACACCTTCGCGCCAGCGTCGTACAATTTCCTGACTGCTTACATTCCGCTCTTCAGAGGCCTTTAACTCTATATTTACTTCGGCTAAATGGGCACCGGTTAAACCATTTTTTTATTTGCTTGCGATCTGTTTTGCCTGATTTTAAAAGGCTGTTCTCCAACCGATGTTAAAACATGGCGCAATAACCCAACTTCCCCTTCTTTTTCAAACTCCTGCTCCATGTCAAGAGCAACCTGTTCTATCTTTCTTATGGCGGCTTCTGTCATTTCAACAGGTGTGCCTTGTGGCATCGTCAATAATGCGACCACATTATCGGCCTCAACCTTTGGAAAAAAAGTAAAAGACATCCAGCCACCGGCGGCCATCCCGATACTTATCAATAAAACGGCCAAGCCCGATGCCATAGTCGCATAGCGCCACTTTAACGCAAAATCAAGCGATGGTTTATATTTTGTCTCAACAAACCATTTTAATTTGTCCGAAAACCCTGTTTGGATTTTTTGCCACCATCCTTTCGCTTTTTTATGTGGATCAATTTT
The DNA here is from genome assembly GCA_024277115.1 of Calditrichota bacterium. Lineage (GTDB taxonomy): Bacteria > Calditrichota > Calditrichia > Calditrichales > J004 > JABFGF01. The sequence continues at coordinate 21,400 of JAJRVW010000158.1, read as the reverse complement.
AGAATGGGCCAAATGGGATGGTAAAACCAAAAGTGATTCAATTAGGGAAAAGCTAAGTGTTCCAATAACTATCAAAGGGATTACACGCATAAATTTCCCAAACATCCCCTCCACCAAAAGCAATGGGGCAAAGGCTGCAAAGGTTGTTAAAACAGCAAATACCACAGGTACCGCCACTTCTTGCGTTCCTTCGATGGCTGCGCGCACCGGAGACATACCCTTTTCAATTTTAGTAAAAACATTCTCCCCAATCACAATGGCATCATCTACAACCACCCCAAGTACGAGAATAAATGCAAACAATGAGAGCAAGTTTATCGAAACGTTCAGGATAGGCATCATCCACAAGGCGCCCATAAATGATATAACCAAACCTAAGGAGACCCATCCGGCCAGGCGTAGTTTTAGAAATAAGGCCAAAGCGATAAAAACCAGGATTAAACCTTGCACTCCATTTCGGAAAAGTAAATCCATCCGGCTTTTTAAAATTTTGGTATCATCCTGCCAGGTTGTTAATTTTATACCCTCTGGTAAAAATTTCTGTTTAATGTCAACATATTTGCTTACAGACTCCGCAATCGTTAACGCACTCTCATCCCCAACACGGAATACCTGGATTATTGCGGCCGGCTTCCCGTCAAAACGGGCATTCTGATCGGTCTCCTCAAAACCATCATTTACATTGGCAACTTCTTTTAAGAACAGGCGTGTGCCATCGGGATAGCTGCGCAGGATGATATTTCCAAATTGTTCGCCATTATAAGCTTGCCCTTTTGTACGCAATAAAATCTCTCCGGCGCTTGTTTTAACCGAGCCTCCCGGTAAATCGAGCGATGACATCTGAATTGCCCGCGCGACCTCGTTAAATGTAAGGTTGTATCGGCGCAAGGCATTTTCCGAAACCTCGATAGAAATTTCATAAGGGGCTGTATTTGTAACCGAGACCTGTGTTATATCGTCAAGGGCAAGCAAATCTTCCCGGACAGCCTCTGCCAATTTCTTTAAAGTTTTCTTGTCGGTTTCCCCCGAAACGGCAATATTTATTACCTGGGTACGGTTCATCATTTCGCTTACAACGGGCTTATCTGTTTCCTCGGGAAATGTGTCGATGGCATCCACTCGCGACTTTATATCTTCCATCACCTTAGACACATCATACCCGGTTTTAATTTCCACCATCACGCTGCCATTATTTTCCTGCGCTGTAGAAGATATACGTTTAATCCCCTCTATATCCTGAATGGCTTCCTCAACGCGTACACAAACGCCTTCTTCAACCTCTTCCGGCGCGGCACCGCGATAGACAACAGAAACGGAAACCATATCTAAAGAAGCCTCGGGAAAAACCTCTTGTTTAACCGACGATACCGAAACCAGCCCCATCACGATAATCGACATCATTAATAAATTTGCCGTAACAGTATTATGCACGAACCATTCAATTATGCGGTTCATAAACTCTCCAATTTTAAAAATTTTATTTCAAGATTAATTTTCTAAACACAGGTGGGCATACACACACCAGGAAGCTTACTTAAAAACTAATATTGATATGCAAACATTGGTAAATATTTTACTATTGTTGCACTTTAACTTCCATCCCTTCGGTTACGGCATCCAAGGCTGTTAAACAGATTTTTTCTCCGTCGGCCAAGCCGGAACTGACAAGCACGCGCCCTTTTTCCTGGCGCAGGATTTCTATCTTTCTAAAATGCAACTTGCTTTCATCATCAATAATCCAAACCGTGCTTAAGCCACGCAGTGCGGCCCGATCAATATTTACTACCTCATCATAATGCTGGCCGGATATATTTGCCGTAACAAACATCCCAACCGAAAGTGGAAATTTATTCTGTGTACCTTTCATCCCATACGGATCGCTTACACGTGCCACAACATGCACCATTCGGCTTCGCGGATCTATCTCACCTTCCATACGCACAATCTTGCCATGCCAGGAGTGCGACTTACCGGCAAACACTCCCATAAGCTCCACGTCCGGTAAATGTGTATTTTTATTTGCACTGCTTAGCCCCGCTGTTTCTATAAAAGCCAGCTCAGCATCCGGCAAAGGCAGACGTATCTCAACAAAATCGATTGCATAAACGATTGCAACAGGCGCGCCGGGATTTACCACGCTACCTTCATCCGCGTTTTTAGTACGGACCCTGCAATCGTAGGGCGCTTTAATTTTAGTCCGGCCCAAATTTATTTCAGCCTGGGCCAACCCGGCCTGGGCAGCGTTTAAACTTGCCTCGGCTTCTTTTAGCTGTGGCTTCCTTAATACCAGGTCCGAAGCTTCGCCACTTCCTGTTTTTTCCCATTCCTCTTTGGCCAGCTTGGCCTCTTGCTGCTCGCGCGCCAAACGCAACTCGGCCTGGGCAACTAAAAGCTCTGCCGTAATTTTTGCCAGGCGATAATCGGACGGATCAATCGAAAGCATCACTTCGCCTTTTTTAAAATAGCCCCCGGCCGCAAAACGGGCCGAAACGCCAACAACTTGTCCGCCAACCTGGGCAAGTACAGAGCTTTGTGTACGTGGCTCCACCGTTCCTTGCGAGATAACAGTAAGTTGAATAGGCCCACTGGTTACTACCTGAGAACGGATCAGCGGCTTGTATATCTCTGGTTTTACCTGTTCGGCTTCGGGGTATGCGTTTAATAAATAAAACATTCCGGCAACCCCAATGGCAATAATAACAAAAGGTATTAAAATTTTACGGGATTTATCGCTCATATTTAACTCCAAATAATAATTATAACATTTGAAGACTGAATCATTGAAAGATTTAGGATTTTAAATAGGTTTAGTTTCAATTTTACAGTCTTACAGTTTTTCATTCTTTTTATCCGTTGCCCCTCCAAGAGCAACATAAAAATCCACCCTGTTTTCCAGCAGAATACGGCGGATTGTAAGTAATTGACTCTCGGCATTATTGGCCTGGCGGCGCGCATCAAGCAAAGTAATGATATCCGCAAGGCCTTTATAATAACGATCTTCAGAAAGTTCTTTGGCCGCGACGGCCTCATCTCTGGAAATCTTTATAGCCTCTTCTTGCTTTTTTAAGTACTCGTCTGCGCTGAGTATGGATTCAACTTCTGCATATGCACGGAGAACAACATCGGCATAAGCGGCAAAAGCTTGTTTCTGCAAAGCTTCATTCAATTTAACATTTGCGCGCAACCTTCCACCCTGAAACACTGGTTGCAAAACATTGGCGGCAATACTCCAAACAGAGAAATCCATATTAAGGATTTCAGCCAGGTCATCGGTACTTGTACCACCGGAGCTGGTTAAACGAATACTGGGAAAAAGGGCCGCCTTAGCTGCGGAAATATTACACTGAGCTGCCGCCAGACGCCTTTCGGCCGCTATTATATCCGGCCGGCGCTGTAACAAGTTTGCAGGGATTCCCTCCGGAAGGTCATCAATTTTTATAGGAAGTTTTTTACTAAGGTTAATTTTCGCAGCGGGGTAGCGCCCCAAAAGCAACTCCACTTGCCGCTTGCTTTGATCGGATTGCTGCATACGCTGGTACATTTGCGACTCGGCTGCGGCCACACTGCTTTTTGAGAAACGGTAATCCAGTGAGGGGCGTAACCCTTTTTCGTACCGGGCAAAAATCCTATCCTGCGAGAATTGGTAACTCTCTAAATTTGCTTGGCTCAAGTCAAGTTGTTTAGCTGCATCAATAGCTGCAAACCAGGCCTTTATAGCCTGGGCGGCAAGAGAAAGTTTGAAGCCTTCATAATCCGCCTGGGACGCTTCAAAATTTGCTGCGGCAGCCGAGCGTGCATTGCGGACCTTGCCCCACAAATCAAGCTCCCAACCTACATTTGCCGAAACACCAAAACTATTGGTATTATATTCTAAAACCCCCGATGAGCTACCGCCAACCCTATTAAAAGCGCTGGGAAAACCAACCAAGTTACGTTTTGAGCGTGATCCCGAAACGCCAATATCCAATGAAGGAAAAAGACTGGAACCGGCAATGGTTTTCTGTGCTTCGGCTGCTTCTATCCGTGCCGCAGCAGCCTGCAAACTATGGTTATGTAAAAAGGTGCCGGCAATCAAGGAATCCAGCTTTTCATCACCAAAAGCGCCCCACCATGCCGAGTCGATATAGGCGTATGTTTGTGTGCTGTCCAACCAGTTGTCAGATTTGTTAATTTTAAGATCGGGGTGCTTCATTTCCGGCGAACACGAAAGAACAACAAGTGCCAGTAGCAAAATATAAAGAATTTTATTTTCCATTATTTCTTTTCTCTCAATCATAAATTTTCCATTATTCATTAATTCCCGGCCAAGAACATCGGGGTTTTGTAAAGATTGTTTAATAATCCAAAGTGGGCGCCTCAAAACCTGCCGTAATAAAATGAACTGCGCGTTGTAATAATTCCTGATAATTTATTTCGCCACCATTCTCTCTTAATTTACGATGCACTAAATGATCGTTGGACATGGAAATACTCATCACCCCGATCATAAACATAAAACGCCACAGCAAATCTGCTTTCGAGAGGTGCGGCAATATTTTTGAAAGGGCCATCATAAATAACTCAAATACATCTTTGAATAAATCTAAAACATGGGCCACTTCCTGTGGTTCTGTATGAAGATGGCTAAAAAGCCCAATGGCCCGTTCACGCTCTTTTTTACTGGAAAAACTGCAATTTAAAATCGGGGCTAAAAAGGCGTCTACAATTTCTGCCACAGTTGGCGCTTTTTCTGCGGCCCTGGTATTTAATGCTTCTAACCGCTCCAGGCGTTGTTGATTTAACGGGGTAATCCGACGTGCATATACAGCCGTAACCACCTCTTTTTTTGACCCGAAATGATAGTGGATGGCTGCGATATTTACATCGGCCTTTGCAATGATTGTCCGCAAAGAAGTGGCGCCGATACCTTGTGTGCTAAACAGCTCTTCGGCCGCGTCCAATATTTTAGTTTTGGTGTCTTTTTTTGAAGCCATATATTTTCTTATGATTTGTTGGGGAGGATATTAAGAAAGGAAAATTTTAAAGTCAATTATTTTTCAATCAAGTGATTGAATCAATCGTTTGATTTAATTTTTTAAAACTTTAATAAAACTTTTCCAAAATGCCGGCCGGATTCCAGCCAATCGTGCGCCAGCTGTGCATCATCAAAATTAAAGATTTTGCCAACAACAGGCTTCAGTTTTCCTTGCTCCACCAGCGTGCACACATCTTTCATATCTTGCAGGGTGCCCATTGTTGAGCCTATAATCTGCTGCTGTTTTATAAACAGAGAACGCAAATCAATATGTACAAATGGGCCGGTTGTCGCCCCACAGGTTACAATCTTGCCGCCAATTTTTAAAGATCGTAACGAGTCTTTCCAGGTTTGCACGCCCGTGTGTTCAAAAACAATATCGATCCCGCCACTAATTTTTTTAGCTGTTTTCCCAACCGGACTTTCTTTGTAATTAATCACATAATCAGCGCCCAATTTTTTAGCCAGTTCACTTTTTTCCTCGGAACCGACGGTTGTAATAACCTTTGCGCCCAATGCCTTGGCAATTTGTATCGCTGCGCTGCCTACCCCGCTGGATGCGCCATAAACCAAGACCCACTGCCCCTTTTGCAGGTTTGTTTTACGCACTAACATGTGGTAGGCCGTTAATGAGGCCAATGGAAAAGCAGCCGCTTCTGGCAAACCAATATTTTTAGGTTTTGGCAAGACAAATTCCTGAGGAATTACAACATATTCGGCCTGCATGCCGTCACTATGTTCACCGGGGATCGTGTAGTTTATAGAAAGGTTTTCATTGTTTTCCGCAATCAAAGGATCGGCCAAAGGAATACGAAAAGGGATATTTATTACCTGATCGCCCGTTTTAAAATCTTGGACTCCCTCTCCAACTTCCACCACCTCGCCTGCGCCGTCACTACCCATAATTAATGGAAGCGGAATACCGGGGAATCCTTCTCGGACAAAAATATCAAGATGGTTTAAGGCCGCATATTTAATTTTTACAAGCACTTCATCCGTTTTAGGTTTTGGGATCGACAGCTTGTCGATTTTTAAAACATTGCTGCCTCCATGTTGATGTATGCGGACCGCTCTCATTTAATCCTCTTTTCTCTTAAATTTTTCTTAAATTTAGAAACTTTGAAAAACCCTTGCCGTAACCCAATCTAACGAAAAAAATCGAACCATGTAAAACCCAATCAAAAAGGAGTATTATGAAATTTTTTACAATTCTTTTGTCGCTCGTTTTTACTACCCAACTCTTTTCCCAAAATATATTAAAATTCAATAATGAACACCGCCAGATCGAAGCCGAGCGCAAGGCAAAGGCTTTGGCAAAATCATACGAAAATCCTGTCACTAATGGCCTTGAAGATGGCCGGGGCTTCGATGTAAAATACTATGGTTTATCTCTCGATCTGCACCCAAGCAGTAAAACAATGTCCGGTATAGTGCAAGTAAAAGCCACAGTCAGCGCCACGCAACTTGATAGCATTTTATTGGATTTCAACACTTTCTTAAAAGTTGATTCAATCAAATCAGGCGATCAATCCCTCTCTTTTATACACGAGCACGATGCTTCCCGCAGCAGTGATTTACTGATCGTCCAGCTGGATAAAAATTATCTGCAAGATGAAGATGTGGACTTTACCGTTTACTATCACGGGCGTACCGATTTTGGCGGCTCGAGTGTTTTTGGCGTTTCTTTTGGGCACACGCAGGTTCTCGGCCGCGATCATATCTGGAGCTTAAGCGAGCCTTATGGTGCGCGTGATTGGTGGCCTTGCAAAGATACGGCACTGGACAAACCTGATAGTATGGATATAGTTTATACGGTGCCCGAAGGCTGGTCTGCCCCCTCCAATGGCCGCCTGCAATCCGAAATAACCAGTGATGGGCGCACAACATTTCATTGGAAAGTCGGCTATCCCATCGCAACTTATCTTGTATCGATCGCCGCGTATGAATATGCGCGTTATGAAGATACGTATGTTGGACAAAACGGTGACTCGCTGCCGATTATGTTTTTTGTGGCGCCGGAGAATTTGGAAAACTCCAAAGGGACCTTTTTTCTTGTAGACACAATGATACAAACCTTTGCCGATGCCTATGGCGAATACCCATTTATGGGGGAAAAATATGGTCATGCCGAAGCCTCGATTTTTGGCGGGATGGAACATCAAACTATGACCACCCTTGGGCCAATCCAGTTTAACCAGGGTTTTTATAGCGGCGGACTTATTTCGCACGAACTGGCGCACCAATGGTGGGGTGATATGGTCACCTGCGCATCCTTTCAGGATATTTGGCTTAACGAGGGTTTTGCAACCTATTCCGAAGCATTGGTTTTGGAAAGAATTGTCGGCAAACAAGCCTATAAAGACCAAATAGCAGGAGATGCTTATAAAGGTGCTGGAACTATTTTTGTTGAAGACACGACCAACACAGGACGTATTTTTAATAGTAATTTGAGCTATGCCAAAGCATCGTACTTTTTGCACATGCTGCGCGGCGTGGTTGGTGACAGCACTTTTTTTGAAATTATGCATGCCTGGTACAATAACCCCAAAACAAAATACGGCGCGGCTTATACAAAGGATTTTCAGGATGTGTGCGAACAGGTAAGCGGGCTTAATCTTGAGAAATTTTTTCAACAGTGGATTTATGGCGAATATTACCCGGTTTATACCTATGGATACAAAGCGGACCAAACAGATGACGGTTATGATGTCACGCTGGTTATCGACCAGAAACAGGATAACACCGGCCTGTTTTGGATGCCTATTGATGTACAAATTATAACAAACACCGACACCTTAAATTTTGTAGTATGGGATTCCCTGGCAACTCAGTCCTTTGAGTTTTCGATAGACTCTCAACCTCTATTCGTTGAAATTGATCCGGATAACTGGATATTAAAAGATACCCGTAGCAAATTAGTTGAGCCCAAGTTAAACAAGGGAACTTTACTTGTTAATGGTATGACCTGGCGCGCAAAAGGTGTAAAAGAAGCTTATGAGAATAAAGCATTTTGGGGCGATGCGCCCATCACATTCTGGGATATATTTAATGAATCCAACGATGGCTACCCCGCCTCGCTTCCTGCTCCTTTAGGCCATGGCGATTTGTCTGCGGGAACTTTGGGTGATTATTCCACAGTGATTTGGCTATCCAATAAAAGTGGTGGCGATCTTGAAGCATTTAAACAACTACCTATCATAGATTATTTAAACAAAGGCGGTAACTTAATTTTACTTACCAAGTCTGGCCAGCTTTTTATTGATGAAGAATTACGTGAATATCTAGGCATAAATTGGGATAATAATGAGAATTCAATTGTGACAAATTTTATATCTACAAGTATGGGCTTGAATGATATGGCCACAACGGGCAGCATGCCACTTGTCGCTTTATTTGATACGGCCACGACCAAAGAATCCAGTACGTTAATTTTTAAGACTACCGATGGTTTTGATAGCGCCAAAGGAGCCGGAGTGTGGAGCCATCCTGCCGAAGGTGGTAGTTTTGTTTATATCGCCGCGCGCCCCTGGCTATTTGAGCATGCCGAAATTGAATCAAATATGGAGTATATGTTGTTCCATTATATGAACGAGGAAGTGACCTCGCTCGAAGAAAACACACAGGACATTTTGCCAAAAAACTTTGAGATTACCAATGTTTACCCAAACCCCTTCAACCCATCGGTGCATATTGATTTTTCCCTTCCCGAAAGCCGTAATGTAACCATTGCCATTTTTGATATTGTAGGCAAAAAAGTGGCAACACTGCTAAACAATCAAAATTATAAAGCCGGAACATTTTCCATAAAATGGAATGCCAGTCCATTGGCCAGCGGTTTGTATTTTATCCAGATGCAAGCCGGGAACGAACTAAAGACGCGCAAAGCTTTGTTGATGAAGTAGCTTTTTTTCTTTTAAACCTTCCAGGCCCCTAAGACCTGGAAGGTCTTTTTCTATATCGTTTTTTTTTTGACCTGCCAATTTTTATTTTGTATGTTTTTCTTAATCACTGACCCTTTTTAAATACTCTGCTTTCACGGAGGCAGCATTATGCAAAAAAACATTTTGCCGCGTTTTGATTCTTTTGTCTTTCTTCTTTTTTCTTTTGTCTTTTTACTTGCTTGTTCCGAAGAGGGAACCGGCCCCAATCCCAAACCGGAAGGTTACCAGGAAGATATCCCCTGGCCCAGTTTGGCGGATAGCCCCTGGCCAATGGAACATGGCAACCCACAATCTACCGGACGGGCAAAGGTAAGTGGCCCTGTTTTGGGTGATACTATTTGGACAAAATCATTTGAAGGGCCAATTACCTTACAAGCATTTACTTCACCTGTTATTGGTGAGGATGGGACGATCTATATCGGATCTTCTTTTGAACCGGCTGGCAAAGGACAGGTAAGCTATCTGTATGCCATCAATCAAGACGGTGAAACCCTTTGGCGCTTTGCTTTTGACCATGAAAAAATAGCGGCCACTCCGATTGTTGGTAACGATGGAACTATCTATGCTGCATCCTATGATCATTACCTATATGCAATAAACCCTAATGGGACATTAAAGTGGAAATTTGACTCCGGCGAAATAATCAATTATATGGCTTTAAACATAGACAAAGAAGGTACGCTTTATTTTGTAAACCTTTCAGGAACACTGTTTGCTATAAATAATGATGGGAGTGAAAAGTGGAAGTTATATATTGATAATGGATTTCTTGCATCTCCAATTAATGGGCTTTCAATTTCACCTGACGGAAATAATTTATATGTACCAGGGATTGCAAGAACGCTGTACGCTATCTCTATATCAGGCAATGTAGTTTGGAGCTATGATAATGGTCATAAAATTTCATCAATGCCACTTGTAGAATCAAACGGAAATATATTTATTACAAGCGGGGCAACTAATTATAGTGAAACTAAACTAATATGTTTAAACTCTTCCGGGATTGTTTTGTGGGAGAAAACAGGTTATGGGACATCTGTCCTTCCGACTATTGATGAGTTTGGAAATTCATATTTTACGATTACCGGCATTATCGATTCAACGGGTATAGTTTCCTTTGATTATTTAGGTAATAAACGGTGGAGGCAATATGAACTAAATAACCTTGTACCACTGATTTTAGATATGGAAAACCGAATTTATTCAAATATAAAAGGAGAGATTGTTGTTCTCGAAAGAGAAAGGGGTCAAATTATTCAAAAATTTTCTATAGGTTATTTTTCTGTCGTTACCCCGGTGATAATTGAGAATGCAATAATTTATCCTTCTGCATATCCTAAAAAAAACTAATCAAAGTAAACTAAAAAGAGACAAATCATGAAAGAAAAAATAATTGTCATCCTATTTATTGAAATTCCATCTCTTAGTGCTTCCGCTTAAAACAACCCTGCTTCACCTGCCGCGGAGATATTTATCCAGATTGAAGTTAGTAGAAAAGTAGGAACTTGTTAAGCCTGCCTTCCAGGAAAACTTTATTTTACCCTTGGTTTTCTAATCTTTTTCCATTAAATACCCTAAGTCCAATCTTATCTGGAGGCCTTATGCAATACATTTCTATCTTTATTTTTTTATCAATATTTGGATTTGCGTCGTCACAGGACAACCAACCCGCTAATGACTCAACAAATAGGTTTATTCTAAAAAAACACATACAGGATGAAGCAAATAGTAAAGCAAGGGCATTATCTCGACAGCTGATGCTTGGCAAAGAAAAAATGACATCTACCGAAGGTCGCAACTATAACGTACACTATTATAACCTAAATCTGGATATCGACCCTGATGCTAAATACATTATAGGTAGCCTGGAGTTAAAAGCTGTAGTTAAAAACAGTACAATTTCTGCCTTAATTCTTGATTTTAGCAATTTTCTAACAGTCGAGTCAGTAGTTTACAATTCCAGTTCCCTACCTTTTTCTCATGAAAGTGCCTTGTTATCAATTACGTTAGACAAAACATATTCAGAAAATGAAGCCATTGAATTAATTGTTTATTATCAGGGTAATTCTGATTTTGGTGGTAGTAGTTTTTTTGGAGACTCTTTTGGGCAGATCAATATAGACGGGAAACCAATGATTTGGAGTTTGAGCGTACCCTATTCTGCACGGGATTGGTGGCCTTGCAAAGATACAGCAGAAGATAAACCTGACAGCATGGATATTTTCTATACAGTTCCAGAAGAAATGATCGCAGCATCAAATGGACGCTTGGTTTCAAAAACAATCTCAAATAACAAGGCGACTTTCCACTGGAAATTAGATTATCCTATCGCCCCCTACCTCGTTTGTCTGAATGCTTATGAATTTGTTGAACATAACAGCGAATATATCTCTTCATTAAATGATACTTTACCGATTACATTTTATGTAACCCCCAGTCATTTCGAAGCTACAAAAACTAATTTTGATCTTATCCCAGATTATATAGGGATTTATGCATCACTATTTGGCGAATATCCATTTATGAATGAAAAATTTGCCCAGGCTGAAACACCAATTGGCGGCGGTATGGAACACCAGACAATGGTCGCTCTGGGTGATGTAACCAATTCGGCTGGCCAGTATAGCAGTGGCCTAATTGCACATGAACTCAGCCATATGTGGTGGGGTGATATGATTACATGTGCATCTTTTAAAGATGTATGGCTAAATGAGGGTTTTGCCACATACAGTGAAGCCTTAATCCGTGAAGCCGTAGAGGGTAAAGAGGCCTATTTTGAAGAAATGAATTTCAATGCCTATAAAGGACAAGGTACTATTTATGTTCCTGATACTACTGATGCATTCCGGATTTTTAATGGTAATTTAAGTTATGCTAAGGCATCCTGGGTATTACACATGTTACGAAAAGTTACGGGAGACAGCAGTTTTTTTGAGATTTTCAAATCTTGGTATGCTGATCCGCTGATTCAATATAGCACAGCTACAACAGCTGATTTTCAAAATATAGCTGAAAAGGTTAGTGGGCTTAAATTAGAAAAATTCTTTCAACAATGGATCTACGGTGAATATTTTCCAAAATATTCCTATGGCTTTAAAAGCCAAGAATCAGGGGATCAATTTATAGTGACCGTTTTTATTGATCAAATTCAGGACAACACCGGATTGTTCTGGATGCCGATCGATCTGCAAATGATTTCCGGAACCGATACAATTACTTATTCGATTTTGGATTCGCTGCAATCACAGCAATTTGAGTTTTCCCTTCCTTTTTCCCCAGAAATAGTTGAACTCGATCCGCATAATTGGATTTTAAAAGAGACTAAAGCCAAACTTATAGAACCATCATTAAACCAAGGGATTTTGCTTGTTAACGGTTTAAAATGGAATATGAAAAATGTATGGGAGTCCTATGATAACAAAGCCTTCTGGGGGAGTGCGCCCATTACCTTCTGGGATCTGTTTGATGAGCCAGCTAATGGATATCCTGAAACATTACCTACCCCAATTGGCCATGGGGAAATACCACCTGAAGTATTCGGCACATATTCTTCCATCATCTGGCTGTCTCATAAAAACGGTGGGGATTTTGAAATTTGGCAACGCGAACCCGTTTTAGATTATCTTAATGCAGGTGGCAATCTTTTTCTCTCAACACGAACCGGACAAGATTTTATCAATGAGCCAATGCGTGAATACCTCGGGATCACCTGGGATGAAAAACCATTATTACTCATCAAAGATTATATAAGCGTTCAACCCGAACTTTTGGATATGCCCCTTATTTCTAATCAAGCATTTATTGCATTATTTGATACTTCACTAACGCAAGAACATAGCACGCTTTTATTTAAAACAAAAGAAGGGTTTGATTTATCCAAGGGAAGCGGCGTATGGAGTAAACCTGATAGTGGCGGTAATTTCGTCTATCTTGCCGGTAGACCATGGCTTTTTGAATATGATACAATGAGGGTAAATATGACTTATATTCTTGATGAAATTATGGGCGAAACCGTTGTTTCCATTCAAAATGAAAGCAACATTCTTTTACCAGATAGATTTGTATTATCAAATATTTATCCAAACCCCTTTAACCCAACTACTCACATTGATTTTGCCCTTCCTGAGAGCCGAAAAGTAACTATTACCGTTTTTGATATAGTAGGCAAAAAAGTGGCAACACTGCTAAACAATCAAAATTATAAAGCCGGAACATTTTCCATAAAATGGAATGCCAGTCCATTGGCCAGCGGTTTGTATTTTATCCAGGTGCAAGCCGGGAACGAACTAAAGACGCGCAAAGCTTTGTTGATGAAGTAAGCTTTTTTTCTTTTAAACCTTCCAGGCCCTAAGACCTGGAAGGTCTTTTTCTATATCGTTTTTTTTTTGACCTGCCAATTTTTCTTTTGTATGTTTTTCTTAATCACTGACCCTTTTTAAATACTCTGCTTTAACGGAGGCAGCATTATGCAAAAAAACATTTTGCCGCGTTTTGATTCTTTTGTCTTTCTTCTTTTTTCTTTTGTCTTTTTACTTGCTTGTTCCGAAGAGGGAACCGGCCCCAAGCCCAAACCGGCAGGCTACCAAACCCAAATCCCCTGGAAGAGCCTTAGCAACTCGGACTGGCCAACCTATAAAGCGGATATGCAGCGCACAGGCCGGAGCAAACATAGCGTAAACTTAAGTGGCGCCATTACAACAATTGATGGTTTTCAACTGGAATCCAGCCTGGTTGTGGATTCAGAATCCAATATTTTATTTCCAGTTACAGGATATAAGGGTGCGCTAATAAAAATTAATGATAACTTAGAAGCGGATAGTTTGACCGTTTTTGAGAGGGCAATTGATATTAATACGACCCCAGTAATCTTGGATTCCAATAATATCTTAGCCACCAATAGCCGGGAATTATTTAAAATTTCTGCCGGAGGAGAAATTAAGTGGCGTTTTCAACCCGGTGGCAAAATATTTCTATCGGGGATTGCCGTAGCGCTTAACAGCGACATATTCTTTACAGATATTGACGGAATTTTATATGCCTTGGGGGCCAATGGTAAGTTGAAATGGAAGTTAGAGGGATATAATTTTGCTGGAAATACTGCACAGTCTATTGCCTTCTACCCGGATTCAAAAGTATTATATCTAAATGGATTAGGCCCTTCCTTATTTGCAGTAGATATTGCAACAAAAAGTGTAGTGTGGGAATATGGAACAGAAAACCAATTTAGCCCGCCCCTTGTTGATAACGAAGGTAATATCTATCAATTATTCAATTCAACAAGGACACTAGTATCGTTCCTTCCAAACGGAACAATTCGGTGGCAGTATGAATCAACAGGCAATTACATATACACCAATGATGCGGGCTTAACAATGGATACAAAGGGAAACCTGTATTTTGCAACGGATAGTCTATATTCTTTCTCATATTCAGGAGAGCCAAGGTGGCGTGTTGCACTAAATGGTTCTGCAAGTAATCTTATCTGTGATAATTCGGATCAATTATTAATGGTTCTGGGTAATGAGGATTTTCATTTTAAACCTGTTATATATTCGAATGAAGGCGACCTTATAAAGGAAATTCAAACTGACATAAATTTTTACCAGGGATGGCCGGATATTATAACAGCTGATTCATGGCTTATTCCACTTTTCCTTGACCCGAAAATCATTCAAATAAAATAAAGGTAAAAAATGTCTAAGTTAAATTGTCTATATTCACTATTAATAATAATCTTCTTGTCGGGCTTCTTATTTTCCCAAGAAAATAACGCCGGTCCCTCGGTTGAGTTTTAAATTGGTACAAGAGGTCTCTCGCCGGGATCGATAACAAAAACAGTTTTTGATTTTAAGGCTATCAGTAAAACTTGGGCAAGGGTAGATGGAGATGCATGTTATGATTCACCTGAGAATTTATGTTATTTAAGTGGTTCATATACAACTATTGGGAATAGTAATAGTACAGCAAGCAACTGGGAAGGTATTGACTTTTTTGTTTCGAGTAATTTTGGATCAGCGACAAATGATATTGCTTATGGTTTGTATAAAATTTCTGTTAAAGATGAGAATTTGTATTTTTATTTTGATTGGCGGGACTCTGATTATCCTTATAGTGGTACAGGAGGTGCACCAGGCGGTAATGATATGTGGTTAAAATATGAGGCCGGTTAAGAAAAAATATCTTGGAGTGTGAATGCAGATACTAATTGGCAAGCCTTAGCAAATGGGGAATTAATTAGTATTTGGGGTATAAAAGGAAGGACAGCAAATACATCCCAGTTTTCAAACTTTTGGAATAATAGCTTATTTCTAGTAACAAATGAAAATAACCCCCGTTTAATTTGGGCTCCGCACCCATCCATGACCAACATAAGCAGTTATAAAATATACCGCTCTGTTACACCCTATGGCGGATCGCCTTCTAGGTTTTATCCATATTCACTTTTGGCAACGGTTGATGCTAACACTTTTGGATATATAGATTCTGATTTCACATTGGGTGGAACAAGTAATACGGCCCATTGGCAGATAAAAGCCTATAATGGAACAGAATCATCGCCCACAAATGCTGTAAGCACGGCTGTTTTATACTACGATAAAAATGCAACCAGCCAAGAAGTATTAGAAGTACAAGCCAACAATTCGTTCAAAGTCCTGGGCAACTCGCCCAACCCGTTTAATGCCCAAACGCGTATAAGTTTTGTTTTACCGCAAGCAGGCGAAGCGTCCTTAAAAGTTTACAGCATTCAGGGAAAAATTGTAAATGAACAACTCGGTTTTAAAGAACCGGGCCTGCAATCTTTTTTATTTGATGCATCCCAACTAAGCAGTGGCATTTATTTTTATGAAATCCGTAGTGACAAGCAAAGGGAAATAAAACACATGTTATTATTGAAATAAATTTTCCTTCCCTTTTTGGAGACGTTCCAGGTTTTTAAGACTTGGAAGGTTCGTTCTGTCTGGAACGTCTTTTTTTACCCACCCTGTAAAAAAACTAATTTATTATCTGCTTGTAAATGTGTATATTAATACTTGATGTGAATAAATCGCCGGTGTAGAGGAGTTAATTCCGTACCCGGGCTGGGCTACACCGGCTTTTTTATTTACAAAAACCCCGACCTCGTTTCCCCTCTTATTGTTCGTTTTCAATTCCTTTCTCCATTTGGTTTTCTCTTTTGAGTTTTATACTTTTATACCGATCAGCAATTGATTTACAAATAATGAATCGAGTATAACTCTCAAGACGAAGTGGTTGAACGGCCCAGTAGCAATATATGGGATACAAAAAACATACAAGCCACTTCTGTTCGAGTATAAAGCAATCCCACAAACGAGTAAACAAAGTGACAAACCTGTTAATTGTAGGTGCCGGCAACGGTGGTAAAACCCTCCTCGAGTTATTTAATAGCGATCCGTCCATAAATATAATCGGCGTGGTCGATATAAACACCAAAGCCCCCGGTTATCAATTTGCAAAAATGCTTAAACTGTCGACAAGCGACAATTTTAATGATTTTCTTAAACACCCCCTCGATCTGATTATTAATGTAACCGGCAGCAGCCAGGTACAGGAAAATCTGAGCAAATTAAAATCAGCCAAAACTGAAATTATTGGCGGTGTTTCTGCAAAATTTATTTGGGATTTGATCGAAGTACGCGAACAGAAAAATATCCTGGAAGAAAAATACAAAACAGTTATTGCACAATCTAACAATGTATCCCGCGATGGCCTGCTGATTGGCAGCAGCCCTTTAATGATACAGGCCGCCGACCTGGCCTCCAAAGTCGCCGCAACACCATCAACCGTCTTAATTACAGGCGAAACAGGAACGGGCAAAGAATTGATCGCCAATAATATCCATAAAACCAGCCACCTAAAAGATCAAATTTACCTGAGTATAAATTGCACTGCTTTCTCCAAACACCTCATCGAAAGTGAATTGTTTGGCCATATTAAGGGCGCTTTCACAGGAGCCCTGCAAAATAAAATCGGGCTATTTGAAAAGGCCGATGGCGGGACGGTTTTTTTAGACGAAATCGGTGACATGCCGCTGGATATGCAGGTAAAACTTTTACGATTTTTACAATCAGGCGAGCTAAGGCCGATCGGCACAACTGAGAACAAGCATGTAAAAGTACGCATCATTGCAGCAACAAACCGCGACTTATTGCAAGCTGTAAAGCAGGGCCGGTTCCGTGAAGACCTGTATTATCGTCTCAATACATTTATAATCCATCTGCCAGCATTGCGCGACCGCAAGGAAGACATCCCTTTGTACACACATCATTTTTTGCGGGAGGCCGTTAATAAAGTCAATAAAAAAGTTACGACCATCTCGCCCGAGGCCATAAATTATTTAATAAATTACGATTGGCCCGGCAACCTGCGCGAACTGCATGGCGTGATGGAACGCGCTGTAATCCTGGCGACAAATGAACAGATCGAAATTGAACACCTCCCTTGTAATATCCAAAATGACCCAAAAGCAGAGTTTGTGATGGATACTTTTAGCGACGCAAAAGCAAAAGTGCTGGCCGATTTTGAACATAAGGCCATAGTCAGCTTTCTGCATCAGACAAACGGAAATATTTCCCTGGCGGCACAAAAAGCAGGCCTGCCCCGGCGTACTTTTTACCGGATTATGGAAAAACTAAACCTTTCCCGAACAACTTTTACCCAACAAGGAAACGATGATTAATAAAATTGCAATTGACCTGATTATATTTGACCTGGACGGAACACTGGCCGAGACACGGCAAGATATTGCCGATGCCGCAAATTATATGCTTCAAAAACTCGAACGCCCTCAATTACCGGAAGAAATTATAACCGGCTACGTGGGCAATGGCATAAAAAAGCTCATTGAGCGCTGCCTGCCCGGTGAAGCAGAAAATATTTTGGAAGAAGCCTATGAATTTTTTGTGGCCTATTATGCCGATCACCTGGTTGACGATACACACCTTTATCCCGGAGTTTTGGATTTGCTTAAAAAAATGCAGCAAAAAAAACTGGCCGTTTTAAGCAACAAGGCGCAAAAATTTACAGTGGAAATTGTCCGGCAGCTTAAAATTGATAACTATTTCCAAATTATTATGGGCAGCAATCCACATTTCCCTAAAAAGCCCGCCCCGGATGCCATAAAACACATCATAAAAACGTTGGATTGTTCCGCGCAAAAAACGCTTATTATTGGCGATACAAAAAATGATATTTTAGCTGGACAGGCAGCGAACATTTACACCTGTGCGGTCTCCTATGGTTTTCGAAAGAAGGCCGTCCTCCAAAAATATAATCCGGATTTTATGATTGATTCCATCGACGCACTGGATAAAATAATTCAATAATCATAATTTGTGCCATTTACGACACAACGAGAAACCCTTTATTTTCAACCTTTAAACAAGAATTCCGCAATAAATTCCACACTTTTCGGATGATATTTTATTAACACGTGCCACTTCTGGCACACATCTACAATCCCCTTTCTTGAGAAATATTTTCAATCTCAGTAAAAACAATCACTTAAGCACAGTTTTATATTTGATTGTTTTTTGGCACAATGCTTGTCCTTACCAGAAGCAAATATCATATTATCCAAAAAAAAAGGAAACATCATGGATCAATCTTCACTCTATGCCAATCTGGATTTAAATGAGGAACAATTAATTAAGGACGGAAACCACGTACTCGTTTACTACAAAATGCAACCCAGCGCGCAACATTACGCCAATCCAAAATCTTTAAAAGATTACCTGGCTGCGGCAGCCCATTTTGCGGCAGAATCTTCCACAGGTACTAATGTAACCATTAGCACAACAGACGAATTTACAAAAAGTGTAGACGCACTTGTTTATGATGTCGATCCGGAAAATGAAGATATGCACATCGCCTACCCGGTCGAGCTTTTTGACCGCAATATAAAAGACGGAAGGGCAATGATCGTGTCATTTTTAACCTTGTGTATCGGCAATAATCAGGGTATGGGCGATATTGCCCACGCTAAAATGCACGATTTTTACATCCCTCCAAATTTCCTTGCCTTATTTGACGGTCCATCCAAAGGGATTGAAGATATGTGGCGCGTTTTAGGCAGGCCCAACATAGATGGTGGATTTATTGTCGGAACAATCATAAAACCCAAACTCGGTTTGCAACCCAAGCCCTTTGCCGACGCGGCCTATGATTTTTGGCTTGGGGGAGATTTTATTAAAAATGATGAGCCACAGGGCAATCAGGTTTTTGCGCCCATGAAAAGAACAATCCCATTGGTCGTTGATGCCATGAAACGTGCCCAGGACAAAACAGGCCAGGCTAAATTATTTTCCGCCAATATTACTGCCGATGACCCATTCGAGATTATTGCGCGGGGGGAATACATCTTGGAAGAATTTGGTGAGTTTGCCAGCCATGTCGCCTTTTTAATAGATGGCTATGTTGGTGGCCCGACGGCTATCACTACTGCACGGCGATGTTTCCCAAATCAATATTTGCACTACCACCGCGCCGGGCATGGGGCCGTTACGTCCCCATCCGCAAAACGTGGCTACTCTGCTTTTGTTTTGGCAAAGATGTCACGTCTTCAAGGTGCATCGGGGATCCATGTTGGGACGATGAGCTACGGTAAAATGGAAGGTGAAAAGAGTGATAAAAATATGGCTTATATGATTACACAAGACGAAGCGGATGGTGTTGTTTATCACCAAAAATGGCATGGTATGAAACCGACAACCCCGATTATTTCGGGAGGAATGAACGCCTTGCGTATGGTAGGTTTTTTCGAAAATCTGGGACATTCCAATTTAATCCTTACGGCTGGCGGTGGCTCTTATGGCCACATAGATGGTGCGGCAGAAGGTGCCAAATCTTTACGTCAGGCCGAACAGTGCTGGAAGGAAGGCGCCGATGTATTTGAGTTTGCCAGGGCACACAAGCAATTCGCACGGGCCTTTGTTTCTTTTCAGCATGATGCGGATGAAATATTTCCCGGGTGGCGCGATGAATTAAAAGATTATATTGGGTAGGGGGTGTCTCCAGACACCGAGTTTTAACAGGAATAACTCTTTACCAATGTAATAATCGGTGTAACGCGCTTGAGAAAGCGCTGCTACCTTTTCCGAAGGTAGGAGGTGTCTCCCAGATACCGAGTTTTAACAGGAATAACTCTTTACCAATGTAATAATCGGTGTAACGCGCTTGAGAAAGCGCTGCTACCTTTTCAGGCGGTAGGAGGTGTCTCCAGACACCGAATCTTAATAGGAATAATTCTTTACCAATGCAGTGCCATCAGTGTAACGCGCTTGGGAAAGCGTTGCTACCTAAAAAAGGAACTCTTATGAAAAAATCAAAATACCCGGTTGTATCGATAACAGGTTCATCCGGTGCGGGAACAAGTACTGTAAAAACAGCTTTTAGCCATGTAATATTTAGGGAAAACATCAATGCCGTCTATATCGAGGGTGATAGTTTCCACCGTTATAACCGGGCCGAAATGAAAGAAAAAATTGCCAAGGCCGCCAAAAGTGGAAAGTATTTCAGCCATTTTAGCAAAGAGGCCAACCTTTTTGATGAGCTTGGTAAATTGTTCAAAACCTTTAAAAAGAATGGTACAGGCCGCTACCGACATTATCTGCATTCAGACAAAGAGGCCGAACCATGGCCGGGATTCCACTCGGGCCAGTTTACTCCCTGGCAGGATATCGAAAAAAAATATGACCTGTTATTTTATGAAGGCCTGCACGGTGGCGTGGAAGAGGTGGCGCCTTTTGTAGATTTGTTAATTGGTGTCGTACCGATTATCAACCTGGAGTGGATACAAAAAATCCGGCGCGATAGCCTGGAACGTGGTTATAAAACCGAAGATGTCGTCAATGTAATCAAGATGCGTATGGACGATTATGTCGATTATATCACACCACAGTTTTCACGTACGGATATAAACTTTCAGCGCATCCCAACGGTCGATACATCCAACCCTTTTATTGCCAGGGATGTGCCCACAGCTGATGAAAGCCTGGTTGTTATCCGCCTTAAAAAGGAAATAATCCATAAATACGCGATTGACCTGGCATACTTAAAAATCATGTTGGAAGGATCGTTTATATCACGGCGAAATACCATTGTTGTTCCCGGACCAACGATGGGACTGGCCATGGAGATGATCGTCACGCCAATAATTCAAAATCTAATAAAAAATGGAACTTAATTAGTATCAGCCCCTAAAGTAGAAATTAACCGACTTATCATGCTTATCTTGCCACAGTTTTGTAGGGAGAAGTATGACAAACCATAAAGATATTAGGTTCAGTGTGAAGCGTCCTGAAAAAGGTTGACTGTTTTTAACGCTTTTTAATGTGTTTTTTACATTAAAAAGGGCTGTTCTTGTTCTTGTTTTTCAGCAGCGCTGCTGAAATTTTTTTTCGGGTAATACGCCTTCCATTTTCGCTGT
>JAJRVW010000157.1 GCA_024277115.1 Calditrichota bacterium | reverse complement strand
GAAATCCCTGATACTTTTTTATATTTGGCGATTTTGCTGTCCACTTTTACAGTCTGTGCAAAGCTAAGCCCAATTGTGGCAATTAAAACTATCAAAACCATTTTAAATATTTTCTTCATTCTTAATTCCTCCTTTTTTATTTATAATTTAATTATACCAGATCAATGTTACATTTATGTTACAATGTGGGGGTTTTATTTAAAAGCCCACACAAAAGTGAGGTTGCCCACGATATCTGCTTTTGTGCCTGGGCCAGGATTTGTGTAATAAAACAGATTCGGGATAACCGAAACCCTCTTTGCCGGGCGATAATCCAAAGCGGCGATTATAAGGCTCGTCTCTTTATTGGCGGCGTCCACATCCGAGTTGTACCGATCGTACCTAATAATGGCCGTTGTGTTTTTTGTAAGATTATAACGTCCAAAGATAGAGAGGGCATTTATTTTAAGGTCATTGCCGAGACTGTCCCTTTGCCCACCTTTTATCATCGAGTAATAATCTATGCCAATAGTAAGATCATCGTTTTGATAGCCTGCAAATCCCTTATAAGTAATATTGCTGTTTTTAGGGCTTTTGGTTTCCTGGTCCACATAGCCCTCAACAATAAATCCATCGATATTAGTGGAAACTGATAAGTAGGCTTTTTTATAGCTGTCGTTTTCCGGATGCGAGTAATGTGAACCATTGGCAACCATAGCATGGTAGGCAATTTTTTTATCCATTAGCGAGCCTTTTAAGGCCAGGCCAACATCCGCAGAACTTGCACTGGCCGAGGCACCGGTTACCGACTTAAAATTATCCCAGACAGTTTTTCTAAGCCCACGGTAGCCCCACACTTTCTCAGATATCCCCCAGGTTGGTGTACCGGAGATACCGACATATAATGCCGAGGAAGGCAGCAGGTTTTTCCATTTTAAATAAAGGTGCTTTACAAACGGCCTTAACTTATCATCCGGCTTATCTTTGGCATTTATTGCCGAAACACGGTCAACATCTGTACGAAAACGTACCGAAAAATTTTCATCGATGGTTTTGTCGATGGTTAAATATGCCCGACGAAATAGAAAACCATTATCCTGCCCGTTGGTACGTGGCCCGTCTTTAGAAATATCGTGGGCATAGTCAAAATAAGTTCTACCACTTATTTTATACCCTTCCAGATCACCGGCATAAATTGTAGTAATCATCAATGCCATCATGGCGCTTATTTTCCCAAAATTAGTAATTTTGCGAATCATTAATTCCTCCTAAGGTATATAGATTAAAAGTTAGTTTTTTGTTAGAATTTGGTTTGGTTTTTATTTTGATTGGATAATAGAGGAGTTATGTTACAAGCGTGTTACAGGCAGGTTTCAGGATGACTTTATTTTGGCTTTGGCATACAGATTTAGAGGACTTAAAATTTTAACAGAATATTTATCTCCCATCCATTAACCCGCCGTGCTTCACCCTCTTTATCAAGACCCAAAAGTATATTTCATCCAGCTTTAGAGGTTTAAAACTGAAAAGGCCAAAGATACTATAATTAAACCTTTGACCTCGTTTTATACTAATCTCTATTCCATCAATGTTGTTAATAATTAGTTTCGACCTTCTATCTTCCCATTATTCAATTCTATTGGCGCTACTTTGAACTGGTTCACCATTTTAATTAATTCGACGCCGACTTCTGCTAGTTCTATGGCGTGTTTACTTATTTCCGTTGTATCCCCATGGACATTCGTACTAGTTTCACTTGTACTGGAAACATCTTTGGCAATTTGTTTTGATGCCATCGCCGCCTGACTAATATTTTGCGAAATATCCTGTGTGGTAGCACTTTGTTCCTCAACTGCTGTGGCAATTAACGACACCGCATCATCAACATTGCTTATCGTTTCAGAAATTCGTTGAACCTCTGTGACCACATTATTTGTCGAATTTTGCATAGCTTCAATTTTTGAGCGTATTTCATCTGTTGCGCGATTAGTTTGCTGCGCCAGGTCTTTCACCTCGTTTGCTACAACAGCAAATCCTTTTCCGGCGTCACCGGCCCTTGCAGCCTCGATTGTGGCGTTAAGTGCGAGTAATTTTGTTTGTTCTGCAATTTCTGTAATCACTTCAATAACTTTATCAATTTCAAGTGATGATTTACTTAAATCCTTAACTATCGAAGAAACAGTATCTGCACTATTAACAGCTTCAGTCGTTACCTCGCGGGCTTTCTCGGCGTTCTTAGCAATCTCAGAGACGGTCAGGGTCATTTCTGATGTATTGGATGAAACTGTGTCAATATTTATACTCATTTGTTCTGATGCAGCTGCAACTGCATTTGACATCTCATTAAGTGATCCTACATTTGAGGACATCTTTTGGAATACTTTGGATAAAGAATCGGATGTGTTGTTTAGCTTGTTGGCATGTTTTGAAATATCTATGAACATTACACTTAAATTTTGTGTCATTCGATGAAAACTCTTAGATAACACATCTTCATTCGAATATATTTTTATGTCCGAAGTCAGGTCACCCTGGCTAATCTGATCAGCACTCTGAGCAACATTACGAATATATTTGACCATCCCCTTAAAAGATTGTGCCAAAACGCCTATTTAATCATTTTGCTCAATATTTAAATCCTCAGATAGATCACCCTCAGCAATACGCCACGCTACATCTTTTACCTTGGACAATGGCACTGTGATCATTCTTGTTAAGAAAAAAGCTGCTGCCAGGCCTACAAGTATAGAGAGAATACTTACAACCCATAATGTACTGACAGACGAGCTGTCCAAAGCTTTTATTTCTTCAACCAGTTTATTGGCCATTTTCTCTTGTAAAATGTCCACGTCTTCCGCCAGACTAAGAGCTTTGTCAGCACTTTTCTTCATCGAAGCAAGATGAATGTTTATTTCTTCATCTTTATGTACCAGCGCACTAAAGCCCCGTTCATAAATATCCAGCAAATCCATAAAACTCTTTTTACTTTTTTGATTTATTTGTGCCAATAATACATTTTTTCGTAATTGCTCTATCACTTTTTTTGTCCGATCTATATACTTTTTTGCTCCTCGCAACATATAGTCTTTTTCATGTTTTCTTGCAGTCAGGTACAAGCGTTGCCCATTTCTAATGGGGTTTGCTTTTACGGCAGTTTCAAAGCGATGCGCAGCTGTCCTAAATTCACCTTGAACACCGTCATTTTCTGTCAATCCGCGAGCCACAACAACCTGAACAAGTTTTCCAAAATCAACTGCATATTTATCAATTTCATTTTTTAAATTACGCAACTTGGGCATAATTACTGTATTGGAACTGGTGTTCTCCATTTCTGCTATGGTTGATCTAGTATTATTTAGATACTTATTTACCAGGTCTGAATATTGTATGTCTTTACGGCTCATAAAATCTTTTTCCCGGCGACGTATCTGAAGCAATTCAATGCGGAGTTTTTCTGATTTTAATTGAATATCTTTCTCGACCATCACCTTACCTTCAAAGCTATGAATAACAGATTTCAAACTCTTTATACTTACAGTGCTATTAATAATAATCAGTAAGATAACTATACCAAATCCTATACCCATTTTTTTCCCTAAACTCAGTACCATAACAGCTTCCCCATAATTAGATAAGTGGTATGACTAACTCTTTTTGTGCTCATTTTCAATAATTCCAAATTAGTATACATTTATGAAATTGCTTCGAGCCTACTTAGCCATCGCCTAATTTTTTTATTATTTTGCTATAAATTTTATTTAAGATATTTTCGTCTGTAAAAAATCAATTATAAGTCCAATTAACAATGACGATAAAATCTGATCATTTATACTTGGGAGGAAAGATTGAGAGGGAAAGAGGTGAACAAAAGGGACTTAATCTATGCTAAATCAAACCAAACCGAAAAGGTACTGCCGGTACCGGGTTCGCTTTGCACTTTTATTTCGGCATTTTGCAGCTCGGCAAGATGCTTAACGATGGAAAGCCCTAAACCGGTGCCACCCACAGCGCGAGAACGGCTTTTATCAACCCGGTAAAAACGCTCAAAAATACGGGCCAGATCTTTAGCCGGAATACCAATGCCGGAGTCGATTATGGAAAACTGTATTTTTTTTTCTAAAACAGTGGTTTCGATTTTAATACTGCCGTCTTCAGGCGTGTACTTAATGGCGTTGTCAATCAGGTTCGTCAAAATCGAATGAAACATATCTTCATCGCCCATAATTTTGCAGGGCTCATTTATTAAATGCGTTGCGATAGTGATCCGCCGGCTTCGTGCAATATGTGAAAACTCAGTTATAATTTCTTTTAAAAGCGGTATGGGGTCAAACGGCCCAAATTCAATATTTTGAACTTTTTCTATCCGTGCCAGCTCAAGCAGGTCCGAAACAAGGTTCTCGAGTTGGTTGGATTGTTTTACAATTTTCTGTACATATTTGGTACGCACACTCTCATCGTCAAGCGCCCAGTCCAGCAAACTTTCGGCATAACCGCGGATAGCAGCCAGTGGTGTTTTAAACTCGTGGGAAACATTTGCCACAAAAGTCTTACGAATTTTCTCCAGCATTTTATAATGGGTCACATCGCGTAAAACAAGTACCGCGCCTTGCCCAGCCTCGATAGTTAGCGAAGTGATGATTACATCCAGTGTGTGGGTCTCGAACTTTATATCATCTTTTAAAAATACCGGATTTGCAAAAAAATTGGTTAAAAGCGAATTAAGATGCTGGTTTCGAATTACATGAAAAAAAGACTTCCCAATAATATCCTCATCCGGACATTCAATAAGGGTCAGGGCTTGTTTATTATAAAAAATAATCTCTTTTGCCGGGTCAATGGCAATAATTCCATCCTGTACAGACGATAAAACAGTGTTTAAATTATTTTTATCACTCTTCAGGTTTTCCAAAGATTCCGAAAGTTTTTGTGCCATCTGATTCAGGTTTTCCCCCAAAAGGCTCAACTCATCTTTAGGGTAAATTTCGATGCGGGTATTCAGCTCTCCTTTGGCAATTTGCCGCGCTTTGCGGACTATTTCATACAAATTTCGGTTTATCCGTGAGACCAAAACCATCACAATAATAGAAGAAAGAAGAAGCAATACAATCCCGGCTATTATAAAATAGCTCCGAGTCAAGAATAATAAAGCATCCACATCGTCGGTGTTAATTGCCAGACGTAAAAAGCCAACTCTTTTATTATTGATGACCAGGGCCTCGGCCATATATAAAAGATTTTGCCCTACCGTGGAGCTCTTTCTGATATTTGAGCCATACTTATGTTTTAGCGCCTGTTGAATTTCAATTCGCTGTAAATGATTTTCCAGTAGGCCGATTTGTTTGTCCGGCACTTCAGAATCTACCAGGACCACCCCTGCCGTATCGATAATTGTAACCCTGCAGCCGAAAAGGCGGGCCGACCGATCAACAAACTTTTTCAGATATTCATGATCATTGCCGACCACTTTCTTTTGATCCAGAATCTCTTTGTTTAAAGATATATATTTTTGCAGGTCCGAACTAAAACGGTCATATAAAAAAGTGTGGAAATGTTGGTATAAAAAGATGCCGACAATTGTGGATGTCACAAATATTGATAATATCAGGATTGCAAGAAGGCGTGCGCGCAGCTTATTTTGAAATGGTATTTGCATGGGTTTATTTTTTTTGGTTATTCCAACGGTAGCCAACACCCTTTACCGTCAGGATCATATTATTTTCGGTATCCACCTTATCCCGTAAACGTGTTATGTGTACATCAACAGTCCGCGGATCGCCAAAATAATCATCGCCCCAGATTGTATCCAAAAGAAATTGACGGGAAAGTGCCCTGCCTTCTGCCTGGATTAATGTTTTGAGCAATTTAAATTGAATGGGGGTTAACTCAACAGTGCCGGAGTCCACAAAAACCTGGTGTGTGGCAAAATTTACTTTTAGATTGTCTTGCCGGAAACTGGCATATTCTGCCTTTTTTGACCGTTTTAACAAAACCCTTACTCGGGCCAGCAATTCCCGCGGGCTAAACGGTTTTGTCACATAATCATCCGCGCCTGCATCAAAACCAACTATTTTATCAATCTCTTCGCTACGGGCTGTAAGCATAATAATCGGCAAATCAGTTGTTAATTCATTGGCGCGAATATATTTGCAGACTTCAAATCCACTCATACCAGGCAGGTTTAAATCTAAAATCACTAAGTCCGGCTTTAACTTGATAATGGCTTCCAGGGCATCGGCACCATCCGGGTTGGCGATGGTTTTATACCCATCCCTTTTCAGATTATCCACTAAGATTTCAGTAATATCACTATCATCTTCAACAATAAAAATCTGGTAATCGTTATTCATAAAAAGACAAACCTTTTTAGAAAAAATTTTAATAAATGTAAGAATTATGAAATAAAGAAGCTATAAACAATTTTGACAGAAGTTCTGTAAAAAATTAAAAATGATTGGAGGAGGGAATATTATTTGCTTGCTGAAGACATTCTTTGATAATGTGGGTTAAAGAAATAAGGTCAATTGGTTTAGATAAAACATGGTTCACGTTCAGTTCTTCGCCTTTTAAATGTTCCGCTTTATTGGTCCAGCCGGAAATGACGATAATTGGAACTGCGGCATCCTTTTCACGGATAGCTTCAATTACATCCCATCCACTAATCCCTGGCAGCCCAATATCTGTGATCAACAAATTGAAAGAACCTTCTTGCCATCGCTCAAGTCCGTCTTCACCGTTTTTAACAAGAACAAAATCAAAGCCGGCAAATTGTAAGGCATCGGCATATAATTCCCGGATTAACTCTTCATCTTCAATAAACAGGATTTTTCCACTAAAAGTTGGAGCGTCATTAACCGTATCTAAGAAAGGTTGTTGCATATTTTAGAATATTTTTTAGTTGAAGGATATCTACAGGTAAGCTAAGCGCTCACAAAGACCCGATAAGTTAATAGCGCAATCATCAATATTCAAACATTGTTTACCAATTTATTTCAGTAAAAAATATTTCTTAATTTAGACTCAATTTTAGGTCACATTAATTTTTTAAAAGAGAGGCTATTCGAATTTATACAATATCTCAAACCCGTTGGATTGGGGCCATCGGGAAAAACATGTCCCAGATGCCCGCCACATTTATTGCATAATGCTTCAAGACGTTGCATACCATGGCTCGAGTCACTTTCTTCGCGAACAGATTCCTGGGAAAGGGGTTCAAAAAAACTTGGCCACCCGGAACCGGAATCAAATTTTGTCGTGGCTTCGAATAATGCATTTCCACATCCTGCACAATAATATGTACCGGGTTCTTTGTTGTCCACATATTCACCTGTAAAGGGGCGGTCGGTTGCTTTTTTTCGTAGAACCTGGTACTTTTCCTCGCCCAGTTCGGAGCGCCATTCTGCGTCTGTTTTTGTAATTTTTTTCAAAGCTGTCCCACTGTTTGTTTTGAATGTTTAAACGTGCAAAGGTACGATTTTATTCTTTCTTTTTAAGTCTAACTATTTTTTTTCATGGGGTTATAAAATTTACACAATAATCGGCAGCTTTTTTACGAAATCTTCTTTGCGCACCCCCTTTCTGAACCAACTCGCAACTTAATTTTTCCTTCCGGGCAAAGGTATCTATCCCCCCTTATACTGTTTTGTTACCGGGAGCAATAGTTTTTGGCTGACATAAAAGATGCCCCCAAATAAATTTGAAATAGTAGGTTAGATTGTTACATTTATGAAAAGAAGTGATGTAGCCATTGACGACAATGCGGTCGAGGCAATCGTAACTAAATTTGAGTTTGTTTAAGAATAATCTATATCCTGCCACAGGCGGGACTAGGGTGGTTATCCTCTTTGTTTTGCTGCAAACTTAACTTAAGGAAACAAGCCTTCAATTTAAATAATGTGAAAGAACTTTCGATAGCGTTTCAACTAATGGAAACTGTATGAAAGAAATATTATCTATAATAATTGTTCTATTTACTCTTAACTTATCATTCTCCCAAGTATTGAATCCTGGGATAGAAATTGGATTAAACCATATCTGGATTAAAGATGACAGAGAAATATCAAAAAATGGTAGTGAAAAAGTATTGTTTTTTCCATCTTTTAATGCAGCACTCATAAATAATTTCTACTTCTATCAGAATTTTAAATTGATTTCAGGTTTGCGATTCGTTCATTTTGGAAGTAAAAAACAAATCACTTCAACCGGGGAATTTCACCAGAATTATTATTCTGTCAGTCAGGAAGAAAAAATAGAATTAAAAAATATTTCTATCTTTAATGACATCGAGTATCAAGTTTCAAATATTTCCTTTGGAGTTGGATTAGAGGTGAATTACTTATTGTCAGCAAGTTTATTAAAAAAAAGTGTTGTAACAAAAGAAGGTGTACAAGAAAGAAGAAGTAGTAAAGATGATATTTCAAAAGATTTAAATAATATAGATTATAGCTTGCGTGTTTTAGCTGGTTTTGATTTTAAAGTTTATGAAAGACAGATGGAATTTCGGGTAGTCTACGATCATGGTTTTAGAGATTTACCCAAAAGCAATTTTACGTTCAATTTTAAAGTAAGAGAGGTTTATTTCCTCTTTAGGTATATGCTTTAATCTAAACCGCTAACAATAGGTTCAAGTCGAATTTGCGGTTACGAGCATGATTTTAGATCAGAACATTTTCTAACCGCCAATCGCCTTAATCTCAGTAGTTATTCACTTACAGCCCAGAACCAAGAATCCGTCTCTTCGTCTTTTGAATCCCGGTTCTATATGGGATAACTTTTTTTTGAGGCCTTGCCTGGCAAGGGCTCAGGCATTTTAAGGTTTTTTAACTTTTATGAAATATGGTGTTAAAAATCCTTTGGAATAATTTCGAACAGGAAAACAAACTGTTTGAGTTCCTGTTCTTTAAGAACGAGTTTTTGTTTTACCGAAATTATGGAGAAAGATTTAGCCGGATTTCATTAAGGCACTGATTTTTTGTTTCTTTTTTATTTAAAAAAGAAAAGAAATCTTTGAGGTAAGATAAAAATAATTTTAGACTGAAAATTACGATAAAGAAAAACTTGAAATCTATTTCGCTATATATTTTCCTATAATTGAAAGTGAAACCACTTATGAAGATAATTGCATTGTTTATAATTAATATAATTTTATTGGGTAAAGTAGATGCACAAGAAGCTGTGTATATGCCGGTTGGATTTAAAAACCCATTTTTAAAAAGTGGACAATATATTTCGACTTTATCTTATTCTGAAGATCGAATAAAGGGCGAAATAGACTCGAGGGCAGGATATAAGGTCAAAGAAAAAACCGTTCGTTTTACGAATTATCTTGGTTTAACCGATCGAATCACTCTCTCTGCCCAGTCAGTATTTTACCCAACCCAAACCGTATTAAGAAATTTTGGTGATTATTCGGGAAATGACAAAATTGAATATTATTTAAAGCCCAATTTTATTTTAAGCTATCGTTTTAGTAAAAGTTTTGAATTGTTTGGAATTTATTCATTTAGTTTATCAAAAAAAAAATTGGGGACAAAGAATACATCAATTATATCAGGACTAATTTAGATGGTCATTCTGGCTATATAGCTGGAAGCATTATAGAAAATGAAGCAAAATTTATTGAAGAAAAATATATTTTTAAAGTTGGGGTAACTATTAGTGGAAAACTTTGGTAAAAGACATAACACAATAATGCAATCGAATTTGCCCATGGGGTATGAATCCAATCATTAAATACTTTTCAGTAGCCAATCACCTTATCTCAGCTGTTATACAGCCTGAAATTTGAGGAGCACAAATGAAATATCTGATTTATTTTTTAACGATTATTTTTATTGCACCCTACTCCATGGCTCAAAACTCACAAATAGAATCTTTTAAGGATAGCTTTTTCCACAATGGTGACAATTTCTTTGCCAGGAAGTCATACAAAAGAAAAAGTCTGTTAACGAAAAATTATCAACTTAACTTCAATAAATTTCAATTAGAAGAAGATCTGTTGGATAGCGTTATTTACATCGATGATGGATCAACATATAAGGAAATTTATTCATATAATGAAAATGCCTCAATACTGGAAAGAATAAACCAGAAATGGGATGATTTAACCGGCAAGTGGGCTAAGAATACCGAAAGAACATATATTTATAGTGAGCAGGAAAATCAAATTATATATACATTTTTTATTGGTAAGGATGATATATGGAATAATGATTTCCGGTCAATATCAATATTTACGGACAGTGGGAACTTGCTATCAGAAATAAAACAAAGATGGGACACAACTACTAATCTATGGTTTAATCGATTTAAAATATTACGAACTTATGATGAAAGAGAAAATGTATTAATTGAAGAAAATCAATTCTGGGATAGAACCACGAATAACTGGGTTAATGATGAACGAACTGCGTATACCTATGATAGTAATTCAAATATTCTTTCAGAAGCCAAGGAGTACTGGGCGGATGAATGGATTACCATCATACTAACTACTAATACATATGATGCACATCAAAATAGGATTACACAAAAGAAACAAAAATCAGGTTTTGATTTTATCTTAAAAAATTATCAGCTTTTAACTTACACCTATAATGAAAAAGACTCACTTACGACATTGTTAAACCAAATTTGGGATTCAGGTATCGGTGCTTGGAAAAAAGCAAGTAAGACCAGTTATACCTACGATAATAACGGATATAAAATTCAAACAATTAACTTCTTGTGGTCCACCGGTACAGAGAGTTGGCAGAACAGGTTTAGATTTACCTATATTAATAATCAAACAGGTATGGTACTAATAGAAACGGATGATTTCTGGAATACTACTTCTGAAACGTGGGTAGCTAGATATCGAATTACCTTAACCTATGATATTACTAATAATCTATTGACAGAGTGTCAAGTCCTGAAATAGGTTTACAGTATTTTATTTACTAATTGTTCTTTTTCTCTCCAATTATCCTTTCTGTTTGGTTCTGAAAGGACCGAACAGTTTTCCCTGTTTTGCGAAGCAAAAACAGGGGCGCGGGGGCGGTT
>JAJRVW010000156.1 GCA_024277115.1 Calditrichota bacterium | reverse complement strand
TGAGGCTGCTTCTGTGGTGGTTCCCTTGCTGATCTTTAACGAATGGCCCATTGAACGCGCATTATCCGTCGCCCAGCTTAAAGTCGACGGCTCACCGCCCGTTGTCCAGTAAGACGGCATGTCACCTTCAAATCCACCGACTGTTGATATCTGACTGAATCCCCATGAGACAAAGAGAAACAGAAATACCAATAGAAACCAAAAACGCTTTTGTATATGTGTAACCATCATAAACCTCCTTCAGGTTTGATTTGTTTACCTTGCATAAATTATAGTTTTGGCAATAGAATGGGTTGAATATTATTAACTAAGCTTCGATATAGTTTTTACCGAATCCCGTAAAATGAGCTCTACAGGAACAATTATTTTTTTGTGGTTGTTTATTCTTTTTTCTAAAATTTCAATCATTAATTGAAAGGCATCTTGTCCCATATCGATTTTTGGAACCGAAATCGTACTAAGAGGAGGGTCTTGGTATAAATCAATTTCTATATCATCAAAACCAATTATGGAAATTTCTTCTGGTATTTGTTTTCCTGTTTCCTTAAAAAATTGCATGGCCCCGATAGCCATAGCATCGTTACAAGCAATTACAGCAGAAAAATCAACACCTCTCTTATTCAATTCTTTTGCTGCATCATACCCACTTTCAGTACTGATAATAGTATCCAAGGAGACAATTAATTGCTCGGAAAAAGGGATACTGTTTTTTTCTAATGCAATTTTATATCCATGATATCGCTCCTGAATACTTGGATGTTCATGTTCTGCACATAGAAAAGCTATATTATTATGGCCACGCGAGATTAAGGCATTGGTTGCTTTTGAAACGCCACCCATATTGTCAATTAACACAGCGCTATGATTTTTCTCAGAGTAATGAAAATCTATCATTACTGTTGGTAAGCCATATGTCATGATTTTTTTCAAAAAGATTTTAGAAACCCTTCCTGCAATCAGGATTCCATCAACACTGTTTTCCAAAATAAAACGGGGGAGTTCATCCTCTTCCTTAAAATTTGTGGGTATGGTTGCTAGTAAGATATAGTAAGGATGTTTACGTGCTTCGAATTCTGTGCCCAAAAATATTTGTGTGTAAAATGGTTCCGTTTTCAAGAAGTGGCCGTCTGTCAGTATAAAGCCTATATTGCCTGTTTTTCTTGAAACTAAGTCACGTGCAGACCGGGAAGGAAAATATCCAAGGTCCTTAATGGCCTTTTCAACTTTAATCTTAGTTTCCTTAGTTATCCTAGCATGACCGTTTATTGACAAGGATACTGTAGCCGTAGAAACATTTGCTAATCTAGCAACATCTTTAATTGTTGGGCGCATATGATTTTGGTTAAACGTTTAACTTAGGTCTGTGATCAATATACAAACAAAAAAGCAATTGTCAAGATTTATCGTATAAATCACGACGATACCAACATGAATGAACTACCTATTACCCAATTAGGGCAATTATGATTATTATATATTAGATATGGCTATTTTAAAATGACCCGGTATCAAAATTCAGGAAGGTTTAAATGGATAAAAGTGAATTTTATCATTTCATCAATGTGATTTGTTCAGATGGTTGGAAAAAGAGATCAGGGGAAATGATACTATAGCACCATTCAATGGACAGCTTAAGGATGGCAAGTTAGCAAGAATTTTGTAGCATTAAATCCGCTACAAAATCCCAAAAGGCTCTGAAGCAGAACATTGCAGATAAAGTAAAGGAAATGGATACTCTTAAACAATTGGAAATTAAAGAGTGTGTGATTAAAAAAGAAATAGATTTACTTAAAACAAATATTGTTGATCCATTGGCCATTCAAAAAATATATTTAGAATTTTCATTACTGTGGGATGAATTTGGTATAG
This sequence comes from Calditrichota bacterium, assembly GCA_024277115.1. Taxonomy (GTDB): domain Bacteria; phylum Calditrichota; class Calditrichia; order Calditrichales; family J004; genus JABFGF01. The sequence goes on along the minus strand of JAJRVW010000156.1, from coordinate 8,664 downwards.
TGGAGAAACGAGAAGTAATCAGGCTATTAGTTAAAGATGTTGAGGTTGATATTGAGAAGAAATCAGATAAGGGTAAAATAAAAATTGCCCTATGGGACAAAGTTCCAAAGGGCAAATTAGATAACTACAAAATTGGTTCGTCATTTTGCAGTGTTGAGCTCCGGCGGTAGGATTCGAACCTACAACCTAGTGATTAACAGTCACCCGCTCTGCCATTGAGCTACGCCGGATTATTTAATTGACAAGACTACTCTATCAATTAGTGAGCTTCGAATATACGGGCTTCTTTTTTTTCAGTCAAGAAAATCTGCATACTTTTTTTAAGTTTTTTCTTTGTTATTAAAGCTAAAAAATTTAAACAATTAAACTACTGAAGCAGTTTCACTATAATTGCTGGAATCACTGCAACAATAATTGAAAGTAAAGAGCCAATCAAAAAATATTCCGCAAAATTTTTATCATCCATTTCTTTAAACCTGGCAATCGACTTTAGGGCAATAATTATGGCAATTGCTGCAACCTGATTAAAAATAATTAAGAAATAAATCAATCCCCTTTCTAAAATACCAATCAATTTCCCTCTGTCAAATTCTTGCGTATCACTTACCTCCGGTTCCTCTTTCATTTTAGGAACAGCACTCATTTTACGTAACACCAATCTTATAATTATTGTTGCCTCCTTAACAGTAAAAATAAACCCATTCATTACTAACAACAATAATTTGATATTTTCAGACTTTATTACAGAACTGAGGGTAGGGATGCTGCTTTTAATCGGGAGTACTATAATCATAAACGGGTTGAAAAGGAATATTTCAGAAAAATCAATCAAACTAATTATCAAAAATGGAACTATAAAGGCAAATAGGATATGCACCAAATACACCTTCAACTTTATATTTTCCGTCTTCCCACGAACAAAAGTATCAAAACTTATAATTGCCACCAAGATGACAAACAAAACTATTACCGTAAATAAATTTTCTATGAATAGTAAAACCAATAAGCTAAAAATTAACCTTTTAATATAGCCCGAGCTTCTCTTGCCATTTATAATGCTTGAAATATCATAGAAAAATAGACGGCCTGTCAAATATATAAAAATAATCTCATTTAAATAATTCATTCTCTTCCTTCAAAATTATCATGATTTGGGACTATATGTATGTTCTGGCTCGGCTACCATCGAATAGTTGACGCTTTTACGTTTGTTTAAAATAGCCTCCATCTGCTTTTCTATTATTTGTTCGGTTTTTATGGATAGCGCTACAGGTGTTGCTTTTAGTGTTTTAGATACGGCCGGCTGAGATATTCCTATGCTTTCTGCAATTTGTTTTTGGGTCCACCCATCTTTTTTTAATTTAATTATCTGAAATTTCTGCCACCCCCATTTCCTGGATTCATATCCAAGCCACCGTAGCATAATATTTATTGCCTCATCCCCCGGCATCCCACTTTTAAAATAAAATTTCAGATTTTCTTTTTTAGCCCGCTCTATACTTTCCCGGGCATGGTAAAAAGCTGGGCCATCCATCCCGATTGCGGCATTTTTATTAACTTTAGTCGATATTGTACCTATTCCAATGCCATAGCGCAAGCGATATGATTTCTTCGCATCTTCGAGTGCCTCTCGGCTATGCTCGTATACTAAACCTAAATTTAATCCATATTCAATTTCATTTATGGTCTGGAAAAGGTGCTTGGCTCCAGAGAGCACCCCCTGAAACTCATCTCCGATTGTAACCATAAAGGGCGAGATAATTTCATTATCATCAAATAAAGTCATCAGTTTAAATTGCTTTTCAAAGTGTTCCTGAAAAACGGCCCTGTTTGTTATTTTCCGGGACTGAACAATATCACCTATTATTACGAGGTATTTTCTATTTTCCATAATATAACTCATTAAGTTATTTTGTTATAATATAACCTTTTTTATTATATTTCCAAATTTATAATCTTATTAGTTATATTTTACATTAAATAACTTAATCGGTTATATTTCACAATCTATCAATTATAATTATTTTTTGTGATTAACAGGCGCTCTATTTCATTTTTCTCAATGCGTACTAGTTCAACTTTTTCTGCGATTATATTTGCCTCGCCTGGTAAGCGTGATTGAATCACTCCCGTAATTATATAGGGGCCGTGCGTGCGTACAACATGCCCATCCTGCTCATACACAGCTGGGAAAAGCACAACTTCGCACAACCCAAAACGGTCTTCGAGGGTTAAAAACTTCATATAACTATGTGTACGCGTCCTTACCCGGCGCGAAGTAACCAGCCAACCACACACTTGGATTCGCTCATTAAGATGGTTTTCAAGTTGATCGGACGCAACAATATCCTTCCAGGAAATATGTCCCTCAAAAAGAAAAAGTGGGTGATCGGTAGCAGAAAAATCAAGCATCTCCAGTTCATTGAGTATTTTTTGATACGTATTAAACGGTTCAAGAAATATTTTACCGGCAACGTAACGTGTAATATCGGCCTTTTTTTTATTCTTAAAAAATAACTTTTTAAGCAGCATCAACTGTGGCGCACTAGGATGGATTGACCCAAAGGCGCCGGCCTTAATCAAATGCTCTAATTCTTTCTCGCCCGCATGTGTAAGATTTATAAAATTAAACAAATCCGTAAACACCCCGGTTTCCCGTTTTTTTAATATTACCTCAACGGTACGTTCGGTCAATTCAAAAATAAGTGAAAGACCGGTACGGATTGCCCCGTTCTCGCACGTGAAATTCTTTTCAGAATAATTAACATCCGGCGGTAAAACACCTATTTTCATCCGCCTCGCTTCTTCTATATATGCGGCTTTGGAGTAAAAACCGCCATGATTATTGAGTACTGCGCACATATACTCTATCGGAAAATAATACTTCAAAAAAGCTGTTTGGTAGGCAATTGTACCATAGGTGGCCGCATGTGCCTTGTTAAACCCATAACCGGTAAACTGCGCCAGGTATTGCCATAATTTCTCAGCTTCTATCTCTTTAATACCATTTTTAATTGCCCCCTTCACAAAATCCTGATGCACAGACAAAAACTCTTTTTTCTTGCGTGATTTACTCATGGCACGGCGCAGGCTATCCCCTTTGGCGTAGCTTAAACCGGCAACATGATGGGCGATTTGCAATACCTGTTCCTGATAAATTATCACGCCAAAAGTATCTTCTAAAGCGGGCTTGAGGGCTGGATGCAAATAATCGCTTTGAACTAAGCCCGCACGCCTTTTAATGTAAACTTCTTTCATGCCGCCGCCACTGCCCGATGCCCCGGGACGGATAAGCGCAACGGCCGCAATTACATCTTCAATGTTTTCGATGAGCATTTTTTTTAACAAGCCACGCATAGCCGGGCTTTCTAACTGAAAACATCCTAAGGTAAGCCCACTGCGGATAAAAGCAGTCACGGCCGGGTCATTCTCCGGGATGGTGCGCAAATCAAGCGGTGAAAGCGTGGTGCTATTCTTAAAAAAGAAATCGGGAACACCTTTACCGGAAAAAGAGCGCCCCTCATGTTTCACGGCATCATTTGTAACCGCACGGATACAATCGGTAATTACGCTTAAAGAACGCACGCCCAATAGGTCCATCTTCACCAGCCCAAGCTTTTCGATAGAATACATATCGTACTGTGCAATCACAATCCCTTTTCCGGCCATCTCTAACGGCGCATGATGTGTAATCTTATCCGGTGCAATTATAATCCCGCCGGGATGGATTGAAAGATGGCGCGGGAAATCGGAAATACGCGCGGCAATGCGTAAAATTTCTTCATACAAAGTAAGGTTATGACGCAACTCACGTAGCTCGGGCAGGGTATTTATGGCTTCTTCAATTTCCTCGATAGGCCGATGCGGCAAATGTTTGGTTATTTTACCGATCTCATCTTCGGGCAGGCCATAAGTTTTGGCCACATCGCGGATGGCCGAACGGCTTTGAAAAGTATTAAAAGTGCAAATCATTGCTGTACGCTTTTTACCGTATTTTTTGTAAACATAATCGATTACCTCGTCACGGCTTTTCCAGCATAGGTCCAGGTCAATATCAGGCGGGTCTGTGCGCTCAGGATTAAGAAACCGCTCAAAATATAAATTGTGGCGGATGGGGTCGACCTGTGTAATTTCCAGAACATACGATACCAGGCTGTCCGCAGCCGAGCCCCGCCCTACACACGGAATATGCTTCTTGTGGCAATAATCAACAATATCTTTTACGATTAAAAAATATTCCGTAAATCCAAGATCGTTTATTATGTTCAGTTCGTATTGTAAACGGGCGGTTACTTCGCGGGTGAGCGGCTTATAACGTTTCGTGGCGCCTTCAAAGCTTTTTTTCCATAACCAGGAAAAACCGCTCTCTTCTTCCGGGAGCTCGACCGAAGGAAAAATGGGCGTCCCCAATTGAAACTCAAAATTACAGGCCGCTGCTATTTTTTGCGTATTGCCGGTTGCCGATAAAAAGCTGCCAAAAAGTTCTTTCATTTGCAGCGACGATTTCAGATATTACTCCGAACTTCCTGCCGTTTCCACTTTTTCCAGTACCGTGTTATTGCCGATAGCATGTAGCGTACGGCGCAGCCCCAAATCTTTTATCGAGGTAAAATGCACGTCATTTGTGGCAACGAGTGGGATTTTATTCTCCAGGGCCAAATCACGCAGGCGTAAATTGATGAGTGTGTCGTCCGCAGAAAACTGTTGCAGTTCAAGATAAAAATTATCAGCAAAGACTGTTTTCATCTGGCGTACGTATTGCACAGCGGCCTCAAGATCGTGCTTGGCCAAAAGCTGGTTTACCCGCCCTTTTTGTCCGCCGGAAAGGATAACCAGCCCTTCTTTGTTTTTATAAATATCTTTAAGGGACAGCTTAAATTTTAAGTGCCCGCCCTGCAATTGCCCGGTGGAAATAAGGACGCACAGATTGCGGTAGCCGCTGTCGTTTTCCACCAGCACAATAAGCCGGCTGCTATCGGCCAATGTCAACTCGGCGCCGATAATCGGCTTAATATTATGCTCTTTGGCCAGGCGATAAAACTCTACCGCGCCATAAAGTGCATTGTGGTCGGTTATGGCCAAGGCCTTCATGCCGTGCTTTTTTGCTGCGATTATCAATTCTTCGGGCGAGGCCACACCATCGAGCAGGCTGTAATAACTGTGTGTGTGCAAATGGATAAAACTCATTTTTTTCCTGATTATTTATAATGGATTATGTAAATATTTATGGTTTACTTTTGTACACCATTATAAAGAAATTAATTCAGGAGGGCAAATCAATTTTTAAACTTTATCAAAGATTTAACAGAGAGAGGCGGTGAGGTAAAAATATTATCTAAACTAAAATTTTCTATCCTTCAAAAACCGTTTTTTCATCGACAAAACAGAGCGGATTACCGAAAGGATCAAGGGCATAAAATAGACGTTCGCCGATTTCATTTTCTTTAATATTGGAGTCTATTTCCGCATCGGGGACTTTCATCAAACGAAAATAAAGGGCATCAAGATTTTTTACAGAAAAATACGTAAACTGGTTTTCATGGTGCATCCAGCCTTGCCCTAACTTATCACCATTGGCCAATGGATCGTAACAGGAAAGGGAAACACCTTCATAATCAAAAAAATGTTTTCCCGGTGCAATGCGCTTTCCTTTTACGCCAAATACCTGAAAATAGAAATCAGCCGCAAGCTCAATATCTGAAACCGGTAAAACAACCCTAAATAATTTTGCCATAATCTTTATCCTAAATCCTTCCTCAAAAACATTGGGAGAGGATGTGTTCTATCATTTCTTATTGAGAATTTCTTTAAAAGCCTTTTGAAGTTTTTTATGTGTGGCGTCAAGAGATTCGGAAATAACTTTTACACCGGCTATTACAGGCATAAAATTTGTGTCGCCATCCCAACGCGGTAAAAGATGATAATGAATATGTTCCTGTATGCCGGCTCCGGCGGCCTTGCCCATATTCATCCCCATATTAATAGCCTGAGGATTAAATATCATGCGCAGGGCTTTTACTGAGAGATTGATCAACTCGTTGCATTCGGCTTGCTCATCGTGCGATAGCTCTAGCAAATCATTTGTATGCTTAAAAGGGACAATCATAATATGGCCATTGTTATAGGGAAATTTATTTAATATAACATAGCAATATTTTCCCCGGTAAACGATATGGTTCTTATCATCATCATCCTTAACCACATTACAAAAAACACAACCTTTTGGCTGCGAACCACCTGTCGAGACATATTCCATACGCCACGGCGGCCACATATTTTCCATTTTCAATCCTTTAATCTAATAAAAATTTGTCACGAATAAGTATACTAAAGCATTCTGATAAAAGAGATGCTTAGAAACGTCGGCTCAACATGACAAAATAGACATTCATACTTTAGACAGATACCAATTTACAGATGAATATATTTAAAATAAAAAGATGACGGAATAGTTACACGAACTGCTACTATACCGTCATCAAATTGTTCAGCTTACATCAGAAATTTACTAAAAAAACAGTTTATTCCTCTTCTTTTTCTTGTTTGGCTGCATCGATTATTTTTTGGGTTTCCTCGCCCGGCACTTCTTCGTAATGCGAAAATACCCTGCTATGGATACCACGCCCCTGGCTCATAGACCGAAGAGTAGTGGAATATTTATAGAGCTCGGACAAGGGCACATTTGCCTTGATAACCTGAAATTTACCATCTGCATCCATGCCTTGAATTTTACCACGGCGGCTGCTTAAATCGCCCATTACATCGCCCATGTACTCATCCGGTACACGCACCTCGATCGTATAGATTGGTTCCAGGATGACGGGTTTTGCATCCATAAAAGCTTTCTTAAAAGCCATTGTGGCTGCAACTTTAAATGCCATCTCAGATGAATCTACGTTATGATAGCTGCCATCAAAACAAGTAACTTTTACATCGATTACAGGAAATCCTGCCAACACGCCTTTTTCCATTGTTTCAACAACGCCTTTTTCTACCGCGGGGATAAACTTTCCGGGGATAACACCACCCACAATGGCATTCACAAACTCGAAATGTTCGCCGCGTGGCAATGGCTCCAACTTAAGATGGCAATCACCATACTGCCCTCTACCGCCCGATTGTTTTTTATACTTGCCTTGTGTTTCTGCCCGCCCCTTAATGGCCTCGCGATAAGTAATCTTTGGAACTTCTTCTTCGACCTCAACGCCAAAACGGGTTTTTAAACGGCTTAAGATAGTCGCAAGGTGCAATTCGCCCTGACCGGAAATAATAGTTTGGTGCAACTCGGCATCATTGGCATACACAAAGGTTGGGTCTTCTTCGTGAAGGGTATGCAGGCCTTGTGCAATTTTATCTTCATCCCCTTTGGCTTTTGGTTTAATGGCTTCGCGGATACGAGGCTTGGGGAAATCTATTTTTGGAAAGACAACTTTGCTGCCTTTTTTACATAGCGTGTCGCCGGTATGCGTCTCTTTCAATTTTACCAGGGCTGCAATATCGCCGGCCACAAGTTCATCCACCGCATCTTTGTTTTTTCCGTTCAACGAATAAATCTGGGCAATACGTTCTGTTTTATTACGGGTCGTATTTTCAACTTCTTCACCAACTTTTAACACACCGGAGAAAACTTTTATAAAAGAAAGCTCGCCCATGTGCTGCTCGCCACTTGTTTTAAATATAAGCGCCGATAAGGGGCCTTTACTATCTACATGGATTTTTTCACCTTCTGTTGTGAGTATATCGCTTAACTCGTTTGGTGAAGGGCAGAAGTTTACGATAACATCCAACATCCTTTTAACACCAATATTTTTTTCCGCCGAAGTACAAAACACCGGATATACCAAATCCTGGGCCATGGCTGTTTTTAACCCGGAACGAAAATCATTTTCGTCGAGGCCACTTTCAAAATATTTCTCCATAAGCGAATCATCGCTTTCGGCAACGGCTTCTACAAGTTTAAGATGCAACTCATCGGCTTTTTCTTTAAGATTGGCAGGGATTTCTGATTCGCTAAATTCACCGCTTCCATCGGTTTTAAACTTTAACAATTTCATACGGATCAAATCTACAACCGAGTCGAACTCCGGCCCGGGATTTACCGGAAACTGCGCCAAAACAACTCTCTGATCAAGGTCTTCGGTCAAATCGAGATATACTTTGTCAAAATCAATATTCTCTTTATCCAATTTGTTCACAACTAAAATACGTGGCACATCATTTTTTTCAGCCTCGGCCCAAACAAGCTCAGTGCCTACTTCTACGCCCGAGGGTGCAGAAATCACAAGAAAAACAGTATCCAAAACACGCATACTACCTACAACTTCACCAAAAAAATCTGTAAACCCGGGTGTGTCTATAATGTTGATCTTATGATCGCGCCAAATCCCGTGCATCAAACTTGTATTAATAGAAATTTGCCGCTCAATTTCATCGGCGTTATAATCGGATGTAGTTGTTCCCTGCTCGATACTGCCAATTCTGCTTATAACATTCAGGTTGTGCAGCATTGCCTCGGCGAGTAGGGATTTGCCCGCACCTCCATGCGCACATAGCCCGATATTACGAATCTGATCTGTTTGAAATACTTTCACTGGTTCCTCCTTCATATTGGAAGTTTATTCAGTTAGCGAAACAGCTTTTAAAACTAAAAGCACTGCCCCGTTC
>JAJRVW010000155.1 GCA_024277115.1 Calditrichota bacterium | reverse complement strand
GGAACTTTTCAACCGTAATTCGATCTATACCAACGATTTGGATGAGCACATTCGTTTTACTTTGCTCAGTAGGGCGTCGATAGAGATATTCCAAAGAATGGCCTGGGCGCCGGATATTTTTCATTGTAATGATTGGCAGACCGCGCTTATCCCTCTTTATCTTAAAACACATTATCACTGGGACAAGCTTTTTAATAAATCCAAAACATTGCTTTCCATCCATAATATTGGCTATCAGGGGAATTTTAATCTTCCTGTACTGAATGATTTAGGTTTTGCTAAATACACAAATTTACTTGATCCGTCCGATCTTGAAAATGGTCGGTTTAATTTTATGAAATGTGGCATAATCCATGCGGCTAAGCTTTCAACTGTTAGTAAAACCTATGCCCGCGAAATCCAGACAAAGGAATATGGCAGTGGGCTTGACCCGATGTTGGCCTATCGAAAGAACATTTTAACAGGTATTGTAAATGGTGTTGATTATGATGAATGGAATCCTGAAAAAGACAATCATATAGCGTTTTCTTATTCACTAAAAAATTTATCTGGAAAGAAGAAAAATAAACAAACATTGCTTAAACACTTTGGATTAGATTATTCTCCGCAAAAACCTGTAATCGGAATGATTACACGCTTGGTAGAACAAAAGGGATTGGACCTGGTTAGTGATGTAATTGAAAATATATTATCAACAAAAGATGTGTGTTTTATTGTTTTGGGAAGCGGCGATGAAAAATATGAAAACTTTTTTAGATATCTGAATGAAAAATATAAAGATAAATTGACTTTCTATTCCGGTTATAATAATTCACTTGCACATCAGATTGAAGCCGGGGCAGATATGTTTTTGATGCCCTCAAAATATGAGCCGTGTGGCTTAAACCAAATCTATAGCCTAAAATATGGGACTATTCCTATCGTTCGTAAAACGGGCGGCCTGGCGGATACGGTCGAGCTGTATGATTGGGAAAAACAATCCGGTACAGGGTTTGTATTTGAAGATTATACTGCCGAAGGCTTGCAATGGGCGATTAATTATGCGCTCGAAACGTATCAACATAAGGATGCCTGGAAAAAAATTATATCAAATGCGATGAAAAAAGATTTTTCCTGGAACAAACAAATAAAAGAGTACTTAAAGCTATACACCAATTTAATAATGAAATAAAATCTTAATTAAATAACTGTTGCAATTTCCGGTGTGGGCACTATATTTATAGGAAATCATACTAAGAGGGGAGACACAATGAAGATATATGGAGGTAAAGATCACAATATTTCTCTGGAGTATGCACGTCAGTTAACAAAAAATTTTAGAGAAGAAGAGGGTGTTGGGACAACAATTTCGGGCCTTTTCGATAAGGACACAGTTTTGTCTGTTTTAAACCAACCCGGTTGTATTGCCATGCGTTATTATCATGGCATAAGCGAAGAAGAAAAAAATGTGATTGTGATTGTTGGTGTCGATGAACATGGCTACGATATGCTTGATGGAATTATAATCGAAAAAGCCTTTCCCTGCCCACCATTTTGTGGCGATATAAATGACCTTAATACGGATGACATTGCACAAAAGCGACTTGCTGTTTAAGCAAAATTAATATTTTATTTTAGTTAGCACTTCAGTATATTCCATGCTCTCTTGGGGACGATTTTGGATTCGACGGGCAAGAGAAGGATGTAAACTGCAATCCGGGATTTTCGGTTAGCCCGCAATTAGCCGGAAACGACACATAAGTGCCGATAATAATTACGCATTAGCAGCTTAATTGACTGCTACGCTTCTTTTTTCTCTAATTTACCGGGGTTTTCAGAAGCGCCAATTTTAAGGTAAATTGAGCCCTTATTTTGTCTGTGGGTTTGGGTTCATATTTAGCAGGCTGGTTTTATAAACGGCTCGTTACTTTATCGTTTATAAAATGAGATTAAAAAAGTAACTATGATTGTAGATGTTTGCATTGGTCCTTGTCCGGACCCGGGTTCGACTCCCGGCGTCTCCACACTTTTTTTCTCCGAAGGAGAATACGGCTCCTCTTTTCATTTATTATGGATAATTTTATAACAATCGTCTCCGGGTTGCCAAGATCCGGCACTTCAATGATGATGAAAATGTTGAAAGAGGGCGGGTTGTCCATTATTTCGGATGCTTTAAGGATTGCCGATCAACATAATCCTTTGGGCTATTTTGAATATGAGAAGGTTAAGTCTTTGCAAAAGGACAGTTCATGGCTTGACTCTGCTGAAGGAAAAGCCATAAAAATACTTTTTAATTTTTTATATTTTCTGCCTAAAAAGTTTAGATATAAAATTTTATTTATGGAGCGGGATATTAACGAGGTGCTGATATCTCAAAACAAAATGTTAAAAACCTTGGGGATTAAAAACGATACTAGTGATTTCGTTTTAAAAGGGCACTTTGTTCGTGAGTTAGATCGTTGTAAATCATGGCTTGAGAAACAAGAAAATATGGAAATATTTTCAGTTAATCATGGTGAAATTATAAGATCACCCTTAAAAATAAGTTCTGAGATTAAGACATTTCTTGGGCTGAACTTGAGTGAAATTAAAATGGCACAAGCTGTAGAAAAAACACTTTATCGATCCAAGATTTCAGCACATAGTGGACAATAATTAATAAAAGTATAATGTAATGATAAAAATATTATTGATTGTTTTGATCATAGTTTTTGTTGTTTTGCTTAATTCTTCGCATAAAGAAACAAAAAAGGCAGCGTTAAAAAGAAGACAGCTCGTAAATAAAATAAAAAATAGGGATCGGAGCTAAAATAGAGTTGACAGAAAATTTTAACGTTCGTATATTCAAGGCTCACAACAACAATATATGTTGTTTTAAGCGAGAGTAGCTCAGTGGCTAGAGCACGACCTTGCCAAGGTCGGGGTCGCGGGTTCGAATCCCGTCTCTCGCTCTTTTTTATTTCAGGGCGGTTTAAATTTCGGTTCTATTTTAAAAATTCAACGGCGACGTACCCAAGTGGTTAAGGGAGAGGTCTGCAACATCTTTATCGTCGGTTCGAATCCGACCGTCGCCTCACATATTAAGTTTCCGTGCCGGGGTGGTGGAATTGGTAGACACAAGAGACTTAAAATCTCTCGATCTTCGGATCGTGCCGGTTCAAGTCCGGCCCTCGGTACAAAATTTACGAAAGCCTCAAAGATTCCACTCTTTGAGGCTTTTTTATTTTGGTGAATTCGAGATCGTGTCCCGATCCATCGGGACCCTCGGTAGAAAATTTACGAAAGCCTCAAAGATTCCACTCTTTGAGGCTTTTTTATTTTGGTGAATTCGAGATCGTGTCCCGATGGATCGGGACCCTCGGTACAAAATTTACGAAAGCTTCAAAGATTCCACTCTTTGAGGCTTTTTTATTTTCGCTGAATTCAAGATCGTGTCCCGATGGATCGGGACCCTCGGTAGAAAATTTACGAAAGCTTCAAAGATTAATCTCTTTGAGGCTTTTTTATTTTCGATGAATTCGAGATCGGGACCCTCGGTAGAAAATTTACGAAAGCCTCAAAGATTCCACTCTTTGAGGCTTTTTTATTTTTGGTGAATTCGAGATCGTGTCCCGACCCATCGGGACCCTCGGTAGAAAATTTATGAAAGCTTCAAAGATTAATCTCTTTGAGGTTTTTTTATTTTCGATGAATTCGAGATCGTGTCCCGACCCATCGGGACCCTCGGTAGAAAATTTACGAAAGCTTCAAAGATTAATCTCTTTGAGGCTTTTTTATTTTCGATGAATTCGAGATCGTGTCCCGACCCATCGGGCCCCTCGGTACAAAATTTATGAAAGCTTCAAAGGTTAATCTCTTTGAGGCTTTTTTATTTTCGATAAATTCAAGATCGTGTCCCGACCCATAGGGACCCTCGGTACAAAATTTATGAAAGCTTCATAGATTAGTCTCTATTAGATATATTGAAATTAAAGCCCAAGTCAGATTTCGAACCATCGTTTACATAAAACTATTTTGACTCGATCGATTCTGTTTGGCTTAAAGCGATTTGAGATAGGGAAATGATAATTAAAGCTACAAAAGTAATTTTTTGCATTTTTTCTTCCGTTTTTCTCGTTATCCAATGTCGTGATATTATGGAAGTTTCTTCTAAATTATATTTTTGTTAGTTTTGATTTTTTCATTATCAGGTTGGAAATATGACCCAAAATAATTTGCCACAGGTTGCAGTTGGTGCAATAATTTTTAAAGAGAATAAAGTTTTGCTTGTTAAGAGTGGCCAAGCGCCTGCAAAAGGTAAGTGGGCTGTGCCGGGCGGCAAAATAAAACCGGGTGAAAGCATGGCGGACGCCCTAAAGCGGGAAATCCGGGAAGAAACAAATCTTGAGATTGAAGTGGGTGATGTTGTACTGGTTTTTGACGTTATGGAGCATGATGAAAAAGGCCGGCTTTTATTTCATTATGTGATTATTGATTTTGAGTACAGCTACGTACGTGGTGAGCTAAAACCTGGCGATGATGCCGTTGAGGCCCGTTGGATATCGGAAAATGAACTTGTCCGTCTTGATGTAAATATTAAAACACTCAACCTCTTGAAAGAAAAATATTTGTTTGGGGTTAAGTAAACTCAAAAGCTCAATAAAATCGCCAACTTTATTTTGTTGAAATTTGATAAAAGTGTACCTTTGCGCAAGTCAGAATATCTTCTCATTCAAACAAAATAATTCTATGAAAAATATAATGTTGGGCATCGATATTGGTGGTACCAACACTGTTTTTGGTTTTGTGCAAAAAAACGGAAAAGTTATCGAGGACTTTTCCATCCCCACTAAAGCAAAAAAGCCGGCAAAAGAACTAATGGTTCGGGTACGTGAAATTGCAGACCATTTTCTTTTGGAAAACAGTGAAAAATATTTCTTAAATGGCATTGGCATAGGTGCCCCAAATGCAAGTTATTATACCGGGTTGATTGAAAATCCGCCTAATTTAAAATGGGGTACGGTCAATCTTGTTAAAATTGCCGGGAAATGTTTTAATAAGCCGGTGAAAATCACTAACGATGCCAATGCAAGCGCTTTGGGTGAAATGCTTTTTGGCGCGGCAAAGGGAATGAAAAATTTTATTGCCATCACCTTGGGTACAGGTTTGGGCAGCGGGATTGTCGTGGATGGAAAGCTCCATTACGGGGCAAACGGGTTTGCCGGCGAGCTTGGCCATGTGTGTATCGATTTTCGTGGCCGGCATTGTGGATGTGGCAAGAGGGGCTGTCTTGAATGTTATGTTTCTGCGCCTGGCGTTGTACGCACAGCTATCGAGCTATCCGCTAAACGTGTGAGTGAGACTAGAATCAGGGAAATCCCAACAGAAGAATTATCCGCAAAAAAAATTACGGATTTGGCAAAAAAGGGTGATGCAGTCGCATTGGAAACTTTTGATTATACTGCCCACTTACTTGGCGTAAGCCTGGCAAATGTGGCCATGACTGTTGGGCCGGAAGCTTTTATAATCTGTGGCGGACTGGCCAAAGCCGGCGATTTATTGCTGAAAAAAACCAAAGAATATATGGAATCGCATTTGATTGATAATTTTAAAAACCAGATTAAAATTTTACCCTCGGGAGTAGGCAACGGGAACTCTGCTGTCATCGGAGCGGCTGCGTTGGCCTGGACTGAGTTTAGTAATGCATAAATTATAATAGAAGGATAAAATGGGTAATTTAAGAATTGGGTTTCAGGGTGAGAAGGGCGCTTATAGTGAGAAAGCCATTAAGCATTTGTATCGTGAACGTATTGTAGAAAATGTACCGTTTCGAACATCTTACGCGGTGGTGGACGCCTTAAAAAAGAATACAATTGATTACGGATTGCTGCCAATCGATAACTCCATTGTGGGGAATATTTCCCACACGTATGATTTGTTGGTAGAAAATAAGCTGACTATTTTAAAGGAAGTCATCATTCCCATCAATCACAGCCTTATTGTTTTTCCCGGTGTAAAAAAGGAGGATATTAAAACCATCTTCTCGCACCCGGCGGCTATCTCGCAATGCGAAGTATTTTTACGTGGTTATCCCAATGCAGAGATTATTCCAACGTACGATACGGCAGGCAGCGCAAAAATGATTGCCAATAAAAAATTGACCGACACGGCTGCGATTGCCAGTGCGGATGCCGCGGCGCTTTACAAGCTGGATATTCTTGCACAAAAAATTGAAGATTATCCCCACAACCAAACCCGGTTTGTCCTTGTCACACACGAGGATATTCAACTGGAAAATGATACCATTGCACCTTGGAAAGTTTCGGCTGTTTTTAATACGCTGGATCAGCCGGGTATGCTTTTTAAATGTATCGGTGTTTTTGAAAAACATAATTTAAACATGACCATGCTCACCTCGCGCCCGCATAAAACGGAGCCCTGGAAATTTAATTTTTTTGTTGAACTGGATGGCCATGCCTTAGACCCAAACCTGGATGCGGCTTTTGAGGAAATAAAATCAATGGTAGGTTTTATCCATATTCTCGGCTCGTATCACCGCTACAAAGTTGATGAGGATTTTGAACCCATTGAAAGTAGCGCCGGAACAAAACAAAAGCATAATGAAAACGCCCCATTATACAGCTTGGCCAGGAAATCGGAACCAACGATTATTAAAGTAAATGATATCGAAATTGGTGGTGATGAATTTATAATAATGGCCGGGCCGTGCAGTGTGGAAGGGCGGCACCAAATGATTGAATCAACAAAAATTGTTGCGGAAAACGGGGCGCAGATTTTACGTGGCGGAGCGTTTAAACCCCGCACCAGCCCATACAGTTTTCAAGGTTTAGGCGAAGAAGGGTTACGCCTTTTAAAAGAAGCGGGCGAAAAATACAAAATGCCGATCATCACCGAAGTTATCTCACCGGATGATGTTGCTCTAGTGGCAAGCTATGCCGATATGCTGCAAATTGGCGCAAGAAACATGCAAAATTTTGTCCTCCTGCAAGAGGTTGGCAAAACCCAAAAACCAATCCTGTTAAAAAGAGGGTTGATGTCTACAATAAAAGAATTGTTACTCTCGGCAGAATATATTTTGGCCAATGGCAACCCCAATGTAATTTTATGTGAGCGCGGAATCCGTACATTTGAAACAGCAACACGAAACACACTGGACATAAGCGCGGTACCTTTGTTAAAAGAAAAAACCCATTTACCTGTAATTGTTGACCCCAGCCATGCCACTGGCATTGCCACTTTAATTGAGCCGATCTCCAAAGCTGCCATGGCCGTTGGCGCCGATGGCATTATGGTGGAAGTGCATTTTAATCCACCTACCGCTTTAAGTGACGCAGAGCAGGCGTTGACTGAAAAACAATTCCATAGTCTTGCACAAGCCTTAAAAAGAATGAAAGTATAGTCCCGAAAGTTTATAACTAAAAAAAGCCCCGCCAATTTAATTGGTCGGGGCTTTTTTTTTAGATTGAAATATTTTAATAGATATTAAAAGCTTTACGGTTGTCCTCAATATCTGCCGCGTCTTTGAGGTTTTTCATCCAATCAGCAAAAACGATACTTCTCTTCTGATTTAGTAGCCGCGCGCTGATGGCTGTTTGCTGCACATTAAAAGCAACGCTATCAAAAGCGGTTTTCTCTAATAGCTTCTCATAATAAAAACCAAAATCTGTTTCGACTAAATTTGATACTTCACCAACTTCCAGAGTAAATGCAGTGGCCGCAAACTCTGCCGATCTGCCCACGCCGCCCGAAATAGTCTGGTTTAAACTAAACATTGGTGTAACGTCATATTTCACTTTATTAGAAGTGTCGCTTTCTGCTATCTGTTTGAAATCCATGCCGCTTTTAATCTTTTCGGCAAGAGGCTCGGCATAAGCGCGTGCACGATCTTTTGCTTTTAACAAGCGCACTTTATTTGTGACAAAATTTTTCTGTTCCTCAAAAGTTCTATAACCTTTTTCACGAATACCGTTTAGTTTAAAAACAACATAACCCCGGTCAATACTAAACGCTGTGGATATATCGCCCTCATCCTTTGTAAATGCAAAATGGGTTATGGCCGGATTACGCTGAAAACCAGGAATAAAACCGGAACGCTCTTCGAAATTACCGGTTGTTTTGATTTCATATCCACCTTGCGTAGCAGCTTCGTCCCAACCTATTTCTTCTGCATCTTTTGCAAAAGATTTTGCTAAATCTTCTTGTGCAAAACGGGTGCTGTTGCCTGCTGTAATTTTTAAGAGGATATGGCTGGCCTTAACTTTTTCAACGCCTTTTTCTTTTTTCTTATCTTCAATTTTGATCAGGTGATAGCCAAATTGTGTTTTAATCGGGCCAACAATCTCACCCACTTTTGCGGCAAAGGCAGCATCCGAAAATGGTGTTACCATTGAGCCACGGTCAAAGTAACCTAAATCACCATTATTTTGTGCCGCTGATGGGTCTTCAGATAATTCCAATGCGATCGTCGCGAAATCTTCACCAAGGTCCAAGCGTTCTTTTATGGCATCAAACTCATCAAACAAGATTGTTGTATCGTTTTTTGTCGGCTTAACTTCAAAAATCACGTACGCCAGGTCGCGCATTTCCTCTTGCTTATATTCTTCTTTGTGCTCATTATAATAAGCCAAAAGTTCATCATCGCTTACCTCGATACCTGTTTGAAAAAGTGAAGCCATGATCGAAAGATATTCAACTTTTGCTTTTACATTTTTACGTATAAACTCATCCTTTACTTCAGAAGGGCTGATGCGCACCGACGAAGTAATCAGATTTTGAAGTTTTGAATAAGGGATTTGTTGCCTGTAAAATGCTTCAATTTGTCCCCAGGGAATATTCGGGTCATTTAATGCCGCACGATATTTTTGCATATCAAAAATACCATTGGTTTGTAATGATGGATTCTGCTTAATTTGATCCATCGGGTAGTTCATAATCTGGTACACAACCTCAGAATCTGTAACGGCAATATTGAGGTTCTCCATTTGCTCGGTCAATAAAACCCTTTGGATAAACTGTTCCCAAACCTGATTTTTTAATTGTTCAAGCTGTCGATCATCAATTTGGCCATCCGGTTTTGCGGCACGTTCATTTTCATATAACTGTTTATAAAGCTCGTTATATTCATTAAAAGAAAGCTTTTGGCCGTTAACTTTACCCACAGTAGAATCCGGGCCACCCGCGCCTCCTGCTCCCCATTCGAAAACAATAAGTCCGATAAACGCCAATCCGACGATTACAAAAATGGCTTTACTCATCTGGCGCATTTGAGTCATCATTATACTAACTCTCCTTTTTATTCTATAAAGAGGTGGTTACCCTAAAAACCACTTCCATGTTACTGTTTAATGTTGTTTACGAAGCTGCGGCCATTCTCTCAGTAAATTTTGAAAGAAAAGGGGATACGCATCAATAAAAAAGGGTTTTTGCGTCTGGTCCCGAACTTCGTTATTTTTTTTTATGATTTTGAGTGTCTGTTGGCACATCTGAAAACAGCTAATTAATTTAAGTGGATCAGCCAATAAGTTCAAATTTAATTTAGTGTAATTATTTCCTGTATTGAATAAAAAAAATTAAATGATTAATTTAGCATCATGCATAAAATAGAATACTTTTTTTTAAAATCCCTTTACACGATTTTTACATTTCTTCCCTTCATATTTGTCGAGCAAATAGCCAATCTTTTTGCATTTGTTTTGCAGCATATTATTAAATACAGGCATAAAGTAATTGTCGAAAACCTGAATAATGTTTATGGCGAAAACTGGCCGGGTGATAAAAAAATACTGGTTAAAAATATTTACCGTCATTTTACTTATTTATGGTTCGAGGTGTTGCAAACCAAAAAGATTACCATTGAAAATTTTGATCAGCATTTTACTTCTTATGATTTTGATTTGGTGGCGAAGAGTTTATCGAACGGAAAAGGCTCCATTATTATGGCCGGCCACCTCGGTAACTTTGAATGGATTTCTATTTATTTGGGCATAAAAAAAGTGCCATTCGCTGCTATCGCAAAACGGCTAAAAAACAGGGACGTGGACACCTTTATGCGCAATAATCGCGAGCGAAACGGCTGCACGGTAATTTATACCAAAACTGCGCTGCGCGAAGGATTAAGGTTTTTGCGGTCCAATAAAGTGCTGGCTATTGCCGCTGACCAGGATGCACGTAAAAAAGGCGTATTTGTGGATTTTTTGGGCTTGCCTTCTTCAACCGCTGTTGGGCCTGCCATTTTCCAGATTAGAAGCGGGGCGCCTATGCTGTCCATTGCGGCCATCCGTACAAGTTATGCCCATTTTGATGTTTACTTTGAGGAAATTGAACTCCCGGAAAATTTAAAAATATCGGATGACAGTTTATTAAAAATCACCCAGGCACATGCATCAGTTTTAGAGAAGTGGATTAGAAAACACCCTGAACAATGGTTTTGGATGCATAAGCGTTGGAAATCCAAGCCAACGTCTTAAACACAATAATCGCTGGACTGAAAATGAAAGTGGAAAATGGCAGGTGTTTATTTTTTCTGCTGCTTTATTTTCTGCGATGCGTTTTAAGTCTCCAACTTTATGCAAAGGAAAGAAATGATTGCAGGAGGATCATCTTGCGGCTTTTCTCATACAAGCCTGCCTTTAATGTGTAAATATAAATCCCGCTGGAGAGAGCAAAGGCATTCCATTCAACTTTATAATTTCCCGCCGGCTGTTGCGCCGAAACCAAAGTAACAACTTTTTTACCTGCCACACTAAAAATGCTTAAATCAACATGAGAGATTGACGAGAGTTGGTATTGAATGGTTGTTGATGGATTAAAAGGATTTGGATAATTTTGGTTTAGCCTAATATTATTGGGCTGTTTTATTGATTGACTTTTTATCGATGTAAAAAGCTTGCTTGCCGGATAAAATGGTTTTGCGATAACTCCTTCATTACTAAGCAGGATTGATAGGTCCGGGTCTTTTAATATATCGTTTATTTGAACAGAGTCCCCGTTAAGAAAAGCTGTATTGGATATTAACCGCACGCCATGTGAATAATCTGCGTACAAGGCAGAATGTCCATTGTACACAGGTTGAATGGGATTGTTTTTGCTTAAATGCCACCCGTAAATCACTACCCTGTCATAATTCCTGTCTGTGCTATATATTTTATTTGAGATGATTATATCCTTTTTATGCCCGGCAATAATGCTGTCAGCAGACCTGCTAAATCCAAGATTGGAAATTTGTAGTTTTATTGAGTCCGTGTGTTGTTTAAATACAGGAACGGTCGTCATCTTATCCGAAGGTGGTATGGGCTGCGGTGATAATTTTACTTCGGCATTATTGTAGATTTTATCTACCATTGTTTTGGTAGGCAGAGTGCAATCAAGAATTCCCGCCAGGTGTTGTGCTGTTGATGGTGTCATTGGGATGTAGAAATAATCCTGGTCCGACCCGATGGCCACATAATCAAGTAAGGTAAAAAAATTTAGTTCATAATTTTTATCATTAATAATTTGCTGGACTGTAACGGCTTTTAATTTTTGTGAGAAAGATGGCAAGTTGCCTTTTAATATTTCATTTACAATGGCCCTTTCCCTATCCTCAAGGCTCATTCCGGTAACCCGGTCCGCAAAGGCGGATCCTGTAAGCGCATTTAGGGGACGTTCGGGAACATCAAGGTATAGTATCGTGTCATTTACTGATACTTTGGTCAGGCTATCTTCAGAAATCGCTATTGTAGATTGTTGTGCAAAAATTAATTGTGTAAAAAGTAGAAATAAAAAAATAATGTGAGCTTTTAGCATAATATTCCTTATTTGTGCAGCAAATCTGGACAAACCGGAAATCCTGAAAAACAGTAGATTAATAAAGAGGTGAGATCCGGTTGAGCGGCCCATTTATATTTTAAACACCTTGTTCTTGTCCGGACTAATTGTTCTTAGAAAAAATCAGCGATCAAATACAACAACCTTGTTTCGTCCCTGGTGTTTGGCCGAGTAGAGCGCCTGGTCAACTGATAGAAGCAGGCTTTTCATATCCTCTCCATGTTGCGGAAAAGAGGCAACGCCCGAGCTTATTGTTAAAGTTCCCATCGGTTGTTTTTCTTGATTGGGAAAATGCTCTTGCTCCACTAAAGCCTGTATTTTTGTGGCTATCTCGGTGGCCCGGTTTAATTTTACGCCCGGCAAAACAATTAAAAATTCCTCACCGCCATAACGCGCCACTGTATCTGTTTTGCGCGTATTCTCTTTGAGTAGGGCGCTAAATTTTTTTAAAACGTCATCGCCCATTTGATGGCCGTTGATATCATTATAGTTTTTAAAATGGTCAATATCGATCATAATAATGGAAAAAGGCATTTTAAAACGTTGGGCCCTGTTTATCTCACGCTCCAGTTCGCGCATCAAATAACGGTAATTATAGACATTGGTCAGCTCGTCTGTAACCGCCTGCTGTTCACGGATTTTATACGTTTCCAGAAGATGGTGGTAAAGCAGCATGTTTTCATAAATCGTACCAACGGTCTGGATAAAAGATTTTAGGATGCGTACCTCGTAGGTCTCCATTGGTTCGCCGTCTGTACCTTTGTCAATAAATAAAATATATTTTTGCGGTAGGTCTTCCTCATTTTCAAGCTCGGTGACCGATTTTAATACCTGTGTCGTATCTGACCGGGCACCAAGGTCATTAAGTTTGCTTAAAATAAAAGAGGAAGTTTTTAAACTTTTTGAAAATTTTTCAAGTTGCAGATCAAAAATATCTGTATTGTTACGTACCCAGATAAGGCCGGATTTTTGTTTTAAGGTGAGCATTAGTTCCAGGGGAATGGGGAATTTTTTATACTTGAACCGTTTTAACTCGATGCCGGAATAGTGGAGAGGTGTTAATTGGTTTTTTGACAGGTCTACACGAAAAAGAATGCAGCGCTTAACTTTAAAACCTTCAATTGTTTTTATGGGCAAGATTTTCAACACCTCTTCCGGTGTCTTTCTTTTTCGTAAAAAATTAGCCAGGTTATTTAAATAAAACAAGCGGTCATTATGGCGAGCCAGCTCATCTTTTGATTGGGATAATTCTTTATTGACGATGGATAAATCTTCATTTATCGTTTCAAGCTGGATTATTTTTTTTGATAATTTTTGAACCAGCTCCACGTTATATTTTTGTAAAAATTGCTGTTGGTCCTGCGTGCTAAGCTTGTCACGCCTGCCTGAAAGATACTCTTCTATTTTAAATAAAAATTCATTTACATTAATCGGCTTATTGATAAAGCCATCACAGCCGGCGGCAAGTGTCAGTTCTTTTACATTTTTTTTTGATTCGGCCGTTAAAGCAACAATCGGTTTGTCTTTTAGCTCATCGATGGATTTTAAGAGGGTTGTAACCTCATAACCGTCCATATCAGGTAGCCGCAGGTCTATTAAAATTAAATCGGGCAAAACCTTTTTGGCAAGACGTATGCCTTCAATGCCGCGCTCGGCCTCAAAGAACTGGTATCCTCGATAGCGGATGATGTCTGCCATCAATGAGCGGGTTTCGGCATCATCCTCGATGTATAATACTTTTGGGTTCTTTTTCATAGCTCAAAAGTAAATAAATGGAATAATAAATTGGGTTAGATAAATATAGTCGAAGTGTAAGTTAAGAAGTTTAAATTTAACGGAATTAAAAGAGATGGCCCTATTCGTGTTTGGCAATTACGAGGGTAAGGTCATCCGCATTAAGTTGATCATGGGAAAAAGTTTTTAGCGACTTATAGAGTTCTTCTTTTATTTCATATACGGATTTATCTTTGTTTGCCCTCACAGATTCGATAATACGATCTTCACCAAATTCATTCTCTTCTAAGTCCATAGTTTCTGTTACGCCATCGGTGAATGCTATAAAAATATCGCCCGGTTCAAAAGAGACTTCTTCCTGTTTATACTGCTGGGCTTCCATAAACCCAATCACCATACCGCCTGTTGCAAGATATTTTACCTCGCCATTCTTTTTAAGTAAAATGGGTGGGTTATGTCCTGCATTTGTATAGATTATTTTATGTGTATCCATGCGGATAACGCCATAGAAAAAGGTGGTGTACTTGCCCTCGATAGTGGTTTGAGTCAAGAGATCGTTCATCCGGTTCACTACATCGCAGGAGGTTGAATCGGTTTTGTCTTGAGAACGAAAACCGGCAAGGACCAGCGTCATCATCAATGCAGCAGGGGCGCCTTTACCGGAAACATCGCCAATGGCCACACCAAGGGCATGGTCATTTATTTTCCTAAAATCGTATAAGTCGCCACTCACAATTTTACTTGGTGTATTTTCAGCGGTAACAGAAAGGTTTTCTATAAGCGGGATGCGGCGGATCAAGAGCCCTTTTTGAACGGTTGCCGCATTAATCAATTCGTGCTCATAGGCTTGTTTGGCCAGGCGGATTTCTACCTGGCGTGCGTTGTGGATGGCGACGGCTACCAGATTTGCAAACATTTTTAAGAGCTCGATTTCATTCTTTTTAAAAAATTCTTCTTTGTTACTCTCCAGTGTGATTACACCTAGAACAACGTCATCATACAAAATGGGCAGCGCTATTTGTGAAACCGTTTCCTGGCGGGCAGCGCAGTAGTGGCTGGCATTCGCTACATTATTAATCACGTCAACCTTTTTTGTTTGAACTACAAAACCTGCGGATCCCTGGCCAACTTTCAGGTTTAGGATATTATGGTCAATATTTTCGTAACCACGGCTATTGGTAGAATGCAGGGATTCGCCATCTTTATCAAGCAAAAAGATAACCGATGCATCATACGAGATTAGCGTGGCCAATGCATCTAAAATATAATCCAGGATACTCTGCATATTAAGTGATGAAAGTACTTGTTGGCTCACTTCTATCAGTTTTTTTATGTGCAGGTTACGGCGCTCCAAATCGAAAAACAGGCCGGTATTTTCCAGAATTAAACCGGTTTTTTTCTGCACCCGCTGGAATGGCTTTCGAATCGGTTCGCGATTAAATAATTTTGTGGCTTCTGATCCTGCGAGTAAAAAAGCAAATATCTGGCTATGTCCGGGAAATAAGTAGACTTCGGATAGACCGGCTTTTTTTAATGCGTTCACTTTTTGTTGTGGCAATTGCAAATCTTTTTCGATTGTTAGGTGGCCGGTACCAAATTTTATATTCTCAAAATACGATGAACCAATTGTAACGGGCAGGGTTTTGGGCGCGTCAATATTTACAGTATGCGAAAGATAGTAGCGGTCGTTATCCCATAAATAAAAAGCATGCGGGGTTTTGGGGAGCAACTTTTCAAACCCTTGAAAAAGGAGTTTTTCAGCCTCATGATAGCGAATAGAGCCCACCAGTTTTTGGACAAGCCCTCCCAGAATTTTTTTTTGTTCCAGACGATAAAACTTAAACGGCGCTTGTAGATAATGGCTGTAATAACTCCGCAAAACCCGGTCGAAAATAAGGTTTAAGATTATTACAACGGTAAAGGCGATATGGTGTGCATTTTCCGTTTTATCATCCAGAAGTGCAAATAGCCCAAGATAGAGCAGGCCATAAACAATAAATCCGATTATTACTTTTAAAGTGAAAATTATATTCAACGCGGGTTATGCTCCAAAAAGAGGGTAATTTAGAGAGTATTTTGAAAAGATGAAAATTTATAAAAGTTAAAAAGAAAATTATCTATTTTTTGAATATTTATCGTGCAATGTGCAATAGGAATGTAAAATATGCTGGTGTTTATTTCAAATTTTGTCGCAAAAAGTACCACAGGAGTTTTAATATTGTCGAATTTTTTACAACAACCCTCAATCACTTCTCTTGCTAAGTCCTTAAAGATCAATAGCTTAAGCTTTTGGCTTGATATTTGAGTATGAATCCTCCATCACTCACACAACACATAAGGAGGATTTTTATGAAGTATTGTACTCGATTTTTTATACTTTTATTTTTATTCTGCAATTTTGCTTTAGCACAAGTTCACATAGCTATTGATGATAGCATGGTAAATCATAGAATATTTCCAAGTGCCACCAAATTGTTAGATGGGCGTGTTTTGATTACCGGTGGTTATACTAAATCCAATGGAGTAGTTACAACTACCAAAACAGCGGAAATCTTTGATCCGGCTACAAACTCTTTCACACAAGTTGGTGACATGGCGCGAGAAAGGAAACAACATGGCTCAATAACTTTAAACAATGGGAAGGTACTCGTTGTCGGGGGAACAAGTTCAAATAATTATCCAAATGATGTAAATCTTACGTCTTGTGAACTTTTTGATCCTAATACGAACTCATTTACAAATACCGGGTCATTGCAAAATGGACGGTATCTGCTAATGTTAGGCATGATGGATGATGGCAGGGTAATGGTTGTCGGAGGAGGCCAGGATCATCCGAGTAGTGGCGACTTGGCCTTAACTTCTTGTGAAATATACGATCCAAATACAGGTCTATTTACTCCAGGAACATCTTTGAATACGGCAAGAATGAGAACAAAAATGGTGAAACTACAAGATAGTAGATTTGTTATTGCAGGCGGTGTTCGAGGCTCTGGTGGTGTTGGGGCAGGAAGTGCTTATAATACAATTGAAGTATATGATCCAGTTACCGGACAATGGACATATAATGGCTCAAATTTAAATACTGCCAGAATGCCATTTGGCGGGGTTTCGGTTTTAAATGATGGCAGGGTTTTTGTAACGGGTGGCCATGCTTCAACCTATTCCGGTTCTGCAATATACTCGACTACAGAAATTATAACGGTTGATGGTGGAGTTTCGTATGGGATAAACCTGACGCACCAAAGGACAACACATGAACAAGTTACTCTGAATGATGGAAGGGTATATCTTGCAGGAAGTTCTGCAGATACCGGAACGCCTCTTGACAATGCGGCATTAATTGATATTAATAATAATACCATATCCAATATACCAATGCATGATTTTAGAAATGGCCATCAAATTGTATTATTGAATGATGAAAGGGTTTTATTAATTGGTGGAACATATAACCTGGATGCAGAGATATTTGATCCAAATGGGAGTACTTCTTCCTCGGGAAATGGGATTGTTGGTTGTTGGCCATTTAATGGCAACGCCAATGATGAAAGTGGAAACGGAAATGGGGGTAATGTATATGGAGCGACACTAACAGAAGATCGGTTTGGTAATCTAAATAGTGCTTATAGTTTTGATGGGATAAATGATTATATAGAAGTTCCTCATGTTCAATCTTTAAATTTAAATTCACAGTTTACAATTTCTTTGTTCTTCAAAACAGATGATAGTGATGGGAGATATCTTGCTGCAAAAGGAAATGAAGGCAGTAATCCCCATTGGGACATTACCACACAAGCAGCCCCAAAAACTTCCATTATGTATGGATATCATACTCCAACTGTCTTGTCCTGATTATATTTACAGAATTTAGTAAACTTGTAAATATAAAACAAAGGAGCCCCCATGTCAGCACAAGCGATAAGCTATCGGTATAGCGAAGCCTTCAAGCAGAAAGTAATAGGTGAAATAGAAAGCGG
>JAJRVW010000154.1 GCA_024277115.1 Calditrichota bacterium | reverse complement strand
TGAACCTCCTACATTTGCCATTTGGCTGGAAGATCCATCGACCGGGAATAAACAAACTGTATTTGTGACGAGACGAGCTGCTCTTGGTGATTGGGAAGGTAAAGCAGAAGTGCCTGTTGCCCTGCCTCAGTGGTTTGAAGTATATAAGATAGAAAATGAAACAAACGTTTTACCTGGTTTTGAAAAATCGGCCTCTATTGCTGTTACGGGAGCGACACCAAAACCGGGTTATTTTGTAACGAGGGTCAGGGTTGACAACGGTAGTAAATGGATATGTTGGATCGAAGTAAATTTATCAGGAGATTATAATGAATTCTACCAGGAATACAATCAAGTTGAGAAGATTGAGGATGAATTTGGGACAGGACAGCCGGCATTGCTTTATAAAGCAACATTAGAAGCCATCGAAGGGATAGTTATAATTCCGGAAATCACTGGAATTACTGTGGCAGATTCACCGGATGGCCGAATTATTCAACCTCTTAAAGACATTACAACGGCCACGGATATTTTTGATGAAATAAGTATTGCTGTAGTAAAGCCAAAGCCGAAGATACTGGTTACTAAATAATGAAAGAAATCTGTATTACGCGAAAATACCCCCATCTTTATATCCAGGCTGGGCCCAGCATAATGCATGTGGCCCGGCATATTTTGACATTCGACCTTCTAATTTAGATCGCTGCAAGCTCGACTGTACATCGATATTAAACTTCCGGGCCAGCTTAATATTTTCTTTCAACGGTTTCATGCCATAATGCGCCACTACAGTAGAGGCAACTCCTTTTTGAGTCCATGCATATTCAAACAATTCCTCCGCTGTCGCATCCACTCCGACTAAATTCCGCATAACTTTCATGGCGATAACCCCTACGTTATTCTTTCGTGCAACGGGAAGTGCGACTTTTGCATAATCTCCGTATTGGGTTGCGTTCATAGCGAGAAGTGCTACATCAAAATCGAGATGTTCAAGCAGGTCACGCGAACGCTCTGCACTGTCCATGCTTGAAAAACCAATAAATCGAATTACCCCGGAATCCTTTAATTTTATCATTTCTTTATAAAGACCCTTTTCAATTTCAGAGACTTTATCAGACGGAGCTATCGCATGAATCATCAATATATCCAGGTAATCTGTTTTCATACTTTTTAAGCTGGCCTCAAGTTCCTTTTTCATTAAATCAGGATCTCTTGATTCTATTTTTGTTGACAATACTATTTGTTTTCGATACGGTGACAACACATGTCCAAATCGTTCTTCACTACTACCTATTGACTTGGTGTTTCCCATATTAAAATGAGATATGCTATAGGAAGGTGCTGTATCAAAAAGATTTATGCCAGATTTAAAAGCAGTTTCCAATGATTTCTCCCAGTCACCATCGTCATTCCTCAGAAACTGTGACCCTCCGCCAAATGAAAGGATAGAGACTTTAATCCCTGTTTTTCCCAGTGTCCTAAGAGGCATTTTATTTTCTTTATTGGTCTTGGCCATGATCGAACCGGTAGTGGCTAAACCTGAAAGAGATATTGCCGCTGCACCTGTGGCTGTTCTTTGAATAAATCGTCTTCTTGAAAATTTTTCTTTATTGTTTTTCATAGTAATTGTTTTATACTAATTGCATTCTAATGTGATGTTAGACAAAATGTCTCCAGCTTTTGGATGTTTTTCCGGTAAATAGGTGACCTGGGTTTTGCTTTTAATCATATTACAGGGCACATCTATTTCGCCGCTGTAGAGTTCATTGAATTCTTCTAAGAGATGTACTTCAATGAAATATTTATATCGCCCTGGCGGTAATTCACCCTTTGAAAAAGCAAAATCATAATTTCTATTGCCAATCATTGGTGTGGCTCCTGTCACCGCATCCGCCTCAGCTCTCGGAGTCATTGCCCATCTGGATTTTTTTGACCAATCAGGGCAACTCTTTAAATCGTTAAATCCTCCTAAGGAAAGATATTCACTGACGTACAATGTCTTAACAATCTCTCCATGTTGATTTTCCAGCCATATTGCCGTCGAGTAAGAAGGCTGAATCCCTTCTTTTTTATTCACTTCGAATGAGATTTTCAAACTACTTTTTTTGGATCTGCTACCAGGACTTATACAGCCGGCAACAGTCAGTAGTAGGATGTATATAATAAGTTGACGTACATTTATTTTTTTCATGTCGCGTGCAAGGCCCATATATTTTTCTTATTTGTAGCGCTCAATTTAGGAGTAAATATTATTTTAATTACCTTTTATGCATCACAATAATATTATAAAAAAAGAATTCAACCAAACTACATAAGGTAAAATTATATTTTTATATTTCGTTTCATTATTTTTTGTTAAACTGAAAATATTTGCTAATAACCGGAAATATGAATTGTAATATTTTTTTTTAATTACTCTATCCATGTTACGAAAAATGCCAAAACCATTCGTATTTATCAGACGTTTAATTAGAAAAATATACTTAGATTTGTATAATTATCCATTAAAAACCTGACTTAACCATGTTAAAAAAGACAACTATAAGCAAAGTTGTTAAGTACAAAAGCAACAAGGCTAAAGATGATTTTGCTAAAGAATTAAGGAACCGAGTCGCAAACTATTTTAAGGAAGAAAATAAAAGCCCTTATGCGAATACCAGTGTGGTGGTAAAAGGGATACTGGGTTTTTTAAGTTGGTTTCTTGTGTATGGACTTATAATTAGCGACACTTTGAGCTTTAATTTTTGGCTTTTGGCTCTTGGATTTATGACATTGGGTTTTGTGAATATTTTTTTAGCTTTTAATATCATGCATGATGCCTGTCATGGCGCCTACTCAAAAAATAAAAAAGTGAATTATATCCTCGGATTTACCATGAATTTTATCGGAGGGAATAGCTATTTGTTTACTAAAATGCATAATGCGCATCATGCATTTGTAAATATTGCTGGTATTGACGTCACGCTTGAAACGCATGGAATGTTCAGATTTACACCCCATGAATCATGGACCCCAATGCATAGGTGGCAACATTTATACACGCCGGTTTTATATGCGCTGGCTATGATTCATTGGATTTTGGTAAAGGATTTTAAATGGATGTTTGGAGAACTAAACATTGGTAATAAAAAGAACATCAAACATGAAAAAAAGGAATATCTGATCCTGGTAATTTCTAAGTTATTCTATATTACTGTAACCCTGGTATTGCCACTGTTATTTTTAAGCGCTCCATGGTTATGGGTAGTATTAGCCTGGATAAATCTTCATATTCTACCCAGTCTTTGTTTTGCTTTATTATTTCAGGTTACTCATATTTACAATGGAACCCACTACCCGTTACCGGATGAAAATGGAAATATCGAGAACAATTATTTTATCCATGTTTTGGAAACAACCACTGATTTTAGTCGGGAAAATAAATTTACCGTTTGGTTAACGGGAGGAATCAATGTACATATAGTACATCATTTGTTTCCGAAGATAAACCATGCGCATTACATACCGCTAACGAGGATTATAAAAAAAACCGCAGAAGATTTCGGAATACAATATCATGAGGAAAAGAATTTTTGGAGGGCGTTGAAACTTCATATGCAAATGCTGAGACAATTGAGTAATAAAGATGCTGTAGTACCTCAATATGGAACTAGTTCTGCCATGGCATAATTCTATAAATCAATCTTCGAAATAATCTAATAATTCGGGTAAACGACAGTTTTTATATTCCAATTGAATTTCCTC
>JAJRVW010000153.1 GCA_024277115.1 Calditrichota bacterium | reverse complement strand
GTAGGTGTTATCGGCGCTCCAGCTTACAAAATCACCGGCATTTATATCCGCATCGGTAACCGTAATCGTTGCGCCGTTTGTTGCGTCATCGGCAAGGATGCCATAATGATAAAGGGCCGTCCAGCCACTTGCCCAGTTGGTAGTACCAAATGCGCCTTTGTAGTCAACCTTTTCCCAAAAATTATCCGAAGCAAATAAAGTACTGCTCGAAAAGAATGATAAAAGTAAAAGAAAGTAAAATGTCTTCCTCATATTCGTTCTCCTTATATATGATTTGAATAGATTTAATTTGATTTTTAATTTTATTAATTGAGTAGAAAGTAGAGGTTGATTGTTAGCAGTTTGTTAAGGGTGGATTAGATTTAGGGTAAAAATATATATTGTCTATATATTGGATTATATTATTAAGGCCACTCTTGTGAATAAGAGTGGCCTTAATAATATCGAATAAATTCTGTTTATAACTTATAGCCGATACCAAAGTTAAAATCTACTCCCCGATTGTATTGTGATTGAATATAATCGATATTTTTGTATGTCTGTATTTTTTCTAAACCTGAATTTAGAATATTTGAAAGCGCAAATTTAACATTCCATATTTTTGTGAATTGCCAGTTTGCATTAAAATTTAATAAATGAAACGGCTTTTCATAAATATCGGGAGAACCGTTTCGGGCAACTTCGGATAATCGCCTTCCAAACACATTATAGTACATTGTCATACTAATATTATTATACAAATTATCATAGTTCAGGGTTAAATTTAAAAGAAGTGGTGACTGGCCCTGAAAGGGTCTTTTAGAAGAAGCATTAGGTATTTTCAACCGAATCTGCTCTAATGTTTTCTCATCAATATCCACTTCTGAGTTTATCAATGATACATTTCCCCCAATCGAAAAGTTACTTAGCTTTTTATGAATAATATCAAGTTTTTTACGAAGTTCAAACTCAACGCCATAAACCAAAGCATTATCTACATTCACCCAGGAACGCTCATTATTTTGTCCTAAAAGAACAGGTTCAATCGGATTCTTAAAATCCTTGTAAAACAGGCTTACAGCATAAATCTCACCCGGCCTGTCATACCATTCCCATCTCAAATCCCAATTATATATTAGCGTTCGCTTTAGCTGATCATTCCCAATATAGACCGATCCACCAATAAAGTCCTCCGAGTAGTAAGGTGCAAATTCGCGAAATGTAGGACGGGCTAAGGTTTTCGAGTAGGCTGTTCGCAGATTCATTTTATCTGTGATTGAAAAAACAAAATTTATTGATGGTAAAAGATCAATCTCGTTAATTTGAGCTTCAGAATAATCATTGGCATTACCTGTATTTTTAGTCCCTGTTTTTACATTCATTGTTGTTGTCTCTAAACGAATACCTCCAATAAATTTCAAATCATCTAAAAGAGGCATCTCGAGCATGGCGTAAGAAGCGGATATTTTCTCATTGGCAGTATATTTGTTTTTAGGGAGCTTTGTTTCCCGTACAAATAAACCCGACGTATTGTATTGTACATAATCATTACCACGTATCGTAGTTACTGTTGTATCTATTCGTAATTTGTAATTTTCTTCAGAGAATAAAGAATCCAGGTTTCCATTAAAACTAATATTTGGTACCCCATCAACCTTAAATAATCGTTCGCTATAGAAACGGTCCTTCGAAGAAATTAGTCCTCCAAATTTCAATTTACTGTTTTGGCCAAACCACTGTTTAAATGGCACTTCCCAATCAAATGACAGTGAGTTCCGGTCTTCTTTCAAAGCCCTGAAATAACGGGCAGGGACAGTATTAGGTTTAACAATATATAAGTTCTTATTTTTATTATAACCGTAGGCAAAAACGCGTCTGTCTGGTTCATCCTGCGAAGAAGATCCTAATGAGGCTTTCCAGTTTATCTTCGATTTTAAAAGTCCTGGAAAATAATGTTCACCGGCTAGCTGAAGAGATTTCAAGCTACGCTCCGTGTAACTGAGTAAGGTAGTTGTGAGTTCTGACTCTCCGTAATCGTCCCAAAAACCTGTCAACTTACGAGCAGTACTTTCTCCATTTTGGTTCAAGAGTGTGTTTATACTTATGTTATGATTACTGGAAAGTTTTATCGATCCTTTTACCATTGCACCAAGCAAAGCTTCTTCAGACGTTTTAGAGTCTGCATAATCATACGTTTCTTGCATTGGGCGCCCAGCATCGGGTGCCAGGTTCCATTCCCTTTTGATACCATCTTTATAAGAAACAAACTTGTGTTTGTAAGTAAGGCTTGCAATAAAGCCAAGAGGTTTATTAAATATATTATAAGAATTGCCAATGGAAAATGAGTATCCTTGATTTATGCCGGCATATCCAAGGGTTGGTGTCATTTGTTTATTAAAAGAACCCGTTTGTTTTGCCAATAAATCAAACTCGTTCTTATTTTTTGTACTAATTGAAGGAATAAAAACATCATTAGCATTTAACAAACCCGGAATCGCCCGCCCCCCATCATCAAAACCAAGCCAATCTGTATTTCCTCCTTTATAAACAAGGTTACTATTTTTAAATGTTGTCTGGTTATTGTAAGTAGCTGATGTAGAAAATGAAAACGTAAATCGATCCGGAAAATCTTTTGTATTTATATCCACTGTTCCACCGGAAAAATTCCCCGGTCGGTCCGGTGTCAAACTTTTGATTGTTACAATATTATCAACCAAATCAGACGATATCATATCTATCGCACCAGAACGTTTATATGGATCCGTACTGGGCAACTCAGCCCCATTCAGTTGCGTGCTTGTATAACGATCGCCCAAACCGCGAATATAAACATACTTACCATCCACAACTGATGCGCCAGTTACTTGCTTTATGGCTTCGGCTGCATCCCCGCTACCAGAACGTGCGATTGCCTCTGAGCCAATCGCATCACTTACAGCGATTGATTTTTGCCTTTGTTTTAATAGTGCAGCCTCAGTATTCTTTATTGCTCTTGCTTCAACAGTCACCACTTCGGTTTCAAGAATCTGTGGATTTAAACTTAAATCAAGATGTATAATCGCTCCAGCTTTCACTTCTGTATCTCGAACATGTACTTCTTCATATCCAATCATCATCACAACGAGCTCGTAACGACCAGCAGGAATATTTAGTATAACATAATTTCCATCTAAATCAGTAGCAGCACCACTTGATGTCCCCTCAAGATAAACATTAGCACCAATCAACGGTTCACCATTTTGACTATCTACAATTACACCTGTTAAACGCCCGGATTCCTGAGCGAAAAGTTGGTATTCTGCAAAAAATAGCAGTATGAATAAATATGGTAATAATTTTTTCAAAGTAATCTCCCAATTAACTTTTTATTCGTTATTTAAAGGAAGAAATATAGAATGGAAATATTAAGGGTTTGTTAGGAGATTGTTAATTATTGTTTAAGGTAGTTAAATTCTAATTTTTTGAGAGAAGGTAATTCCATTATTTATGATGCAAATTAATTGCTTTATTCATCCCATAAGGGAATATAACCAACCTGGCTGACAATGAGTTGCCCGGCCGGACTTATAACCCAGTCAATAAACCTGCGCACCTTATTTGAAGGTGTATCAATTGTATAAAAATATAAATAGCGCGTCAAAGGATAAGTATCATTTTTTACTGTTTGGCTTGTAGGATAAATCCCGTTTATAGGAGCATGAAAAACAGAATCACCATAAGCAATACCGCCAAATCCAATTGCATTTTTATTTTTTGCTACAAATGTTGAGATATCTTTTGTTGTAGTGAGTGTGATGATTTTATCGCTATATCTTGCTCCTTTAAGAACATGCCGCCTAAAAAACAGCTGTGTACCGGAAGTCTCGGGACGAGTGACAGGGATTATTGGATTAAACCTGTCTGTAAAGACTAACCAATTTGAAATACGTCCGTTAAAAATAAGTGCGAGATCGCCAATAGTCAGCGTTGTAATTTTATTATTTTTATTTAGATAAATTGATAGCGCATCCTTAGCCACCATAAAAGAAAGACCTATACTTTTATATTTTTCAGCCATCTTTCCTGCTTCTATTGGTCTGATTATCCGTGACGCCAGTGCAATATCTACCGAACCCTCAACCAATCCTTTAAAACCGGTAGAGCTTCCACCGCCTTCAACAAGAACAATACTGTTAGGATGTAAAGTCATATACGCGTCAGCCCATTGACTAGCGAGCACTTTCATTGTATCAGAACCTTTTAATCTAATATATTCCTTTGTTACCAATTTCCTTGATCCACAACCAGACAAAGAAATTAAAATACTTAAAATATAAATATAACGGATCATTAGTCCCCGTGCCCCTCTTCTGGTTTTAAAAAATTAATTCTAAAAGGCGCTTCTTTATTCCACTCGATTTTCCCGGAAGTATTAGCTAGCCGATTACAAAAAGCAAAGATAAAATCCGTATAGTTTTTTATTGCGACGTAATCTATAGGTTGAGTTAGGTCATCAAAGGGGCTGTGATAAATTTTATTAAACCAGTTTATAGTCCGGGAAATAACAGTATCCCTTTTAAATTTTGCATATTCAAATCCCTCGGTAATCATAATAGAAGGAACGCCACTACGTGCAAAAGAGAGCTGATCTGACCTTGCAAATAAATGCTTCAAATATTTTTCTTGTAAGCGTTCAAGGCGATAACCATGTTCTGAGGCTGTTTCTTGCAAAACGATGCCCAGATCCGAATATCTAGCCCCAATCCCGATGAGGCTCTTAAATTTACCAAGCGCAGAGAGACCATCTATATTTACCATCGCAATTGTTTTATCTAAGGGAACCAATGGATGTTTTGTATAGTATTCTGAACCAAGCAAGCCTTTCTCTTCACCCGTAAAAAGTATAAAAAGTATGGAACGTCTTGGTGATAATTTTGATTGAGAAAACATACGGGCAATTTCTAGCAAAACGGCATTGCCCACTGCATTGTCCAGGACACCATTATAAATGGAATCATTCTTTACTGTTTTACCTATCCCCAGATGATCATAATGTGAGCCAATAATAACGAATTCATTTTTCAGTTCAGGGTCAGATCCGGGCAAAATGGCAATAATATTTGATGATTTAAATTCGCGTTGTTTAAATGAGCCCGTAAAAGCTATTTCAACATCCAATTCAAACGAAGTAAGTGAATCGTCGTGTTCCCAAGCCAGAACTTGCGCGTAAGTTCGTTCCGATGAGCTGAATAAAAGCGCTGCCGACTTTCTGTTTAAGAAAACACCTAGATGGCTGCTCGAACTTTGGGGCAATGAAACATGCTCAAAAGAATACGCCATCTGTTGCTTTTTCCAGGTTATCGTAGAATCGCTCCTATTGGAAGGAATAAGTATTGTTCCAATAGCCCCTTTAGCAAAGGCCGTGCGTATTTTAGATTCAGGGATAGAATAAAGGGTCTTTATTTTCCCGGAAAAAAAAGTCGAATCCGTACTAGAATATGGTTCGCCTTCAAGCAAAACAACTATTTTTCCTGAAACATTAATATTACGATAATCATCATAATCATATTCCGGTGCATCGATACCATAACCAGCAAAAACTACTTTTACAGGAACAGGAATATAAGTTTGTATCCCGGATTTAATTAATAGGAACTGTTTATTAATAAGAAGATGGATTTTTTGATTCGCGAAGGATAATTGTAATGTAGATTTTTCTAATGGTTGGCTGGAATGAAAAGGAATTCTTTGTAAATACGTATTATTTGCGCCGGCCTTAGAGATATGCCAGTTATTGAACTTTTGAACAATATATTTTGCTGCTAATTTTAAACCTTCACTACCTGTTGCACGTCCTTTAAGACAGTCCTGCCCTAAAAAATTAGTATAATTGTATAAAGAATCTTTATTAGACTTCGGTATTCCCTGCGCCGACAGGTTGGAAAACAAATACAAAAATACTATAATAAAATGTTTTATTTGCACATCAACTGCGGTTTTAGATTTTTACTTAAAGATTAACCCCTATGGCGTATTATTTTTGCATCCTTCATAAAAACAACATCTTCTGCAATATTTGTTGACAAATCACCAACACGCTCCAACGAGCGGGCAGCACGGACCATTGCAAAGGCCTGGTCAATTTTTGTCATATCTTTTTTTAATAAGGCCTTGGCATCGTGCAATATCTCATTATATAAATTATCCACTTCACTATCTTTTTCACACACATCTAGGGCGTCGTCCGCATCCTGATGAATAAAAGAACTCACTACGTCATGCAGCATCGAACAGGATATTTTTTTCATCTCATTAAGTTTTTTTATTAATTCAGCTGGAATTGGCACATCTTTTATTTCCAGCAAAGTCTTGGCAATATTTGCTGCATGGTCGCCAATACGTTCCAAATCATTGTTCATTTTTAAGCTGCCAACAATAAAGCGAAGATCAATGGCCACTGGCTGCTGCAATGCCAGCAAAGCCAAAATATCTTCCTCAATTTTTACTTCCAACTGGTCAACTTCCTTATCTTTTGCAATCACCTGCTCGGCAAGTTATAAATCACGTTTTTTTAAAGCCTTAACCGCCTGACGGATATTATGCTCCACCTCATTGGCCAGAAAAATCAGGTCTTTTTTGATATTATCGAGCAGCTGTATAAATTTTTCTTTCATCTCAACCAAACCTTCCGGTAATATAATCTTCAGTTAATTTTTCAGTTGGGTTTGTAAAAACCTTTTTTGTCTCATCCCGTTCAATCAGTTCGCCCAGCATCATAAATGCCGTATAGTCCGATATCCGAGCAGCCTGCTGCATATTATGTGTCACAATCACTATAGTGTATTCTTTTTTTAGTTCTTCGATTGTTTCTTCAATTTTTCCGGTGGAGATGGGATCGAGTGCCGATGCCGGTTCGTCCATTAAAATAATATCGGGCTTATTGGCCAAGGTACGTGCAATGCATAAACGCTGCTGTTGTCCGCCGGATAGATCCAACGCCGAATTATGTAACCTGTCTTTAACTTCACGCCATAAATCGCCCTGCACCAAGGCCGATTCGACAATATTGTTCAACTCTGCCTTGTTTGTAATACCATTTACCTGTGGCCCAAAAGCCACATTTTCCCAAATACTCATCGGGAAGGGATTGGATTTTTGGAACACCATACCAACCGATTTTCTTAAATCTTCCAGCTGAACATCACGCTTATAAATATCTTTACCATGAATACGGATATTGCCTTTTATGAAAGAACCCTGAATCAGATCGTTCATTCGGTTAAAACAACGCAGTAAGGTCGATTTTCCACAACCTGACGGGCCAATAAATGCGGTGACCATTTTCTCCGGAATGATAATATTTACATTTTTTAAGGCCTGGGTTTGTGGGTTGTAATAAAAATCCAACGCATTGGTTTCGATTACAACCGTTTCATTTTTCTTGTTTTCTGACATCACTTCTTTCCAAGTTCAATTATCAATTTTTAAAATGTTGCCGTTTTAAATTTTTTACGCAGATTATTGCGTACATAAATGGCAAAAAGGTTCAACATAACCACGATTACAATCAGCAATAAAGCAGTGCTATATACCATCGGTTTTGCGGCTTCCACATTTGGCGACTGAAACCCCACATCATAAATATGAAACCCGAGGTGCATAAATTTTCTATCTAAATGTAAAAAAGGGAAACTCCAATCGAGCGCTAAAGACGGGGCCAGTTTCACAACTCCGGTTATCATTAGTGGCGCTACCTCACCGGCCCCACGGCTAATGGCCAATATAAGCCCGGTTAATATCCCCGGCATGGCATTGGGCAAAACCACATTGCGGATCATTTGCCATTTGGTGGCGCCCAAAGCCAAAGCGCCTTCTTTGTTTGCACGCGGCACTGCAAGTAATCCTTCTTCGGTGGCAACCACAACTACCGGCAAGGTAAGCAAAGCCAGTGTTAGGGATGCCCATAAAATTCCACCTGTTCCAAAAGTAGGTTCCGGTAATGTATCGCCAAAAAAGAGCTGATCAATAGAGCCGCCAACCACATAAACAAAAAAGCCCAAACCAAACACACCAAAAACGATGCTTGGCACCCCGGCCAAATTATTAACCGATAAACGAATAAAGCGAACTACCATTCCCTGTGGTGCATATTCATTTAGGTAGATTGCCGCCATCACCCCAATGGGCACCACGGCGATGGACATAAGCAAGACCATCAGAACCGTACCAAAAATAGCCGGAAAGACCCCGCCCTCTGTGTTGGATTCCCTTGGATTATCAGCAACAAACTCCCAGATTTTCTCAATATAATGCACCGACTTTCTTATAACGCCCATTTCGTTGGGTTGATAAAAACGCACGATGGATGAAAGAGCAAT
Source organism: Calditrichota bacterium (assembly GCA_024277115.1). Classification (GTDB taxonomy): domain Bacteria; phylum Calditrichota; class Calditrichia; order Calditrichales; family J004; genus JABFGF01. Next base: position 4,178 of record JAJRVW010000153.1, on the reverse strand, counting down.
CTTTTTTATTTTACCCGATGCATCCGCCACCTCTAAAAACATATTTCGATCTTCTACAACTAATTTTTCCAAGGTACTATTAAAGCTCGCCAGTTGCGGGGCAATCGCCTCTTCCTTTTCCGATAATTTTTTCTGTAATAATTCAACCTTCTTACTGGCTACGGGCGTGTTTGCCTCCAAAGAGATGCCCACCAAAGCAATTTCACGCTGTATTTCTGCCGATGGTTGCGTTAATTCAACAAGCTCGTTTTGTATTTCCCTGATCTGTTCAGCTTTACTAAGTGCAACATCGTGTGCCTCTTGCGCCCGGTCAAAAAAATCAGCTAAATTGTTTTGATAAACCGTATCACCCATGTGGATTGAGCTAATAAATCCATAGAAATTACCGTATTCTTCGCGTTCAAGAGTTACAGCATTTTCCAGATAGTTTTTACGTGCAATGTCCCTTTCATTTAACCAAATAAAATCCAGGCCATAAAGATCACGATTGCCAATTTTTAGCTGCAGCTCATCTTCCTCAAGGTTTCCTGAAACTTTCTCGTCCCAAACCTCGCCGAGATAGGTGTCGCCATTTTCCATATCCACCAAAACCAGATCGCCTGGCCAAAAGAAATTAAGTCCCTTAAACAAAATTATTATAATCACCCAGGCCGTCATGCCCAAAGTAATTACAAGGGCCATCCCCGCGGTAAAAACATAATTATTACCCGATTGTTTTTTTTGTGCCACTAAAACCTCGCATATTTTTTACGCAATCTATCCCCAACTAAAGAAGAGAGCGTATTAAGTATAAATGTGAAAATGAAAAGCAGCAAACCGGTTAAAAATAACACGCGATAAAGCGTGCCCCCAACCGGCGCTTCGGGGATTTCCACAGCGATACAAGCACTCATCGCCCGGAAGCCGTTAAAAGGGTTTAAATCCAAAATGGGCGTATTCCCTGTTGCCATCAAAACGATCATTGTCTCCCCAACCGCACGGCCCAGGCCCAACATAATTGCCGCAAAAATACCACCCGATGCTGCCGGTAAAACCACCCGCCTTACTGTTTGCCAAGGCGAAGCGCCCAAGGCAAGCGAGGCAGAAGTAAGCGACTCCGGAACATTGGTCAGGGCATCTTCAGAAACCGTAAAAATGATTGGGATAACGGCAAATCCAAGGGCAAATCCTACAACCAGGCTGTTACGCGTTTCGTAGGTAATGTGCAAAACATGATAGAGCCATTGCTGAAAGTTGCCTTCAAAAAAGAGCTTTTCAAAAGCAGGGGCAAAAACAATGGCAATAAGTAAGGTGATCAGTCCGATTGGGATTGAAAACAGGATTTCCACCCCGGGTGGTAATTTGGATTTCCAGTTATCCGGGATGCGCTGCAGCAAATACATGATCGATAAAAATATCAGGGGCAGAACCAGCACAAACAAAATGATAACCATTAAATACTTCTCAAAGAAAGGTGAAAAATAGAGGCCGGCCAAAAAGCCGATCACCACACTGGGCAATGCCGCCATAATCTCCACGGTTGGTTTTATTTGGCGGGCAAGGTTGGGCGGCGCAAATCTCGAAACGTAAATTGCCGCTAATAAGGCCAAGGGGATGGAGAAAATCATCGCAAACAGGGTGCCTTTAAACGTACCAAAAATTAGCGGGATTAAACTAAGTTTTGGCTCAAACTCATCGCTGCCACCGGTGGATTGCCAAACAAACTCCGCATCGGGATATCCCTCGTACCACACAGGGGTAAACAAGCTGGTAAGATCGGTTTCCGGATGTGGGTTTTCCAGCTTAAATAATCCAAATTTATTTTGTGCGTCGATTACAATAATGGCATTGGATTTTGGCGCGAAGGTGCCTGAAAGGATAGGAAAATCGGCTGGTCTAAACTCTATTTGTGTTTGCCCCGTTGTAGAATAGTGAAGCTTGGCATTGCCTTTTTTATCGATGGTTAAAAAATTCCGGTTACGTCCGGACACAAATATGTTTATTACAGGAAAGGCATGTGCGGTAAATGTATGCACTTTTCTAAATTTAAATAAATTTGCCGGTGTACGGACCGGGAACCAGGTCGAGACTGAACCATCAGTTCCACCAAGTACGATGGCCTGATCGCCTAGAAGATAATTAATACTGCTAACCAAGCTTGTTGCCTGAAATTCATCTTTGAGTGTGATATCTTCAAAATCAGAGAGATCGAACCAGTAAACCCGCCCTGTTTGGCCGGCCACAACAAGGTTTTCGGCATTGGCGCTAAGTGTAAGCGCTGTCACGTTTTCACCTTTTAAGTCAGAAGAGAGATTATAATTGTACTCTTCGTCCATATCCGCGTCATAAATTCGCAGCTGGACATCGCCTGAATGATCCTGCCATGCCCAGACCCGGCTTTCATCTTCGTTCTGGCTCAGGGAAATTTTTTCAATATGGTTTGGAATTGAATCATTGGTCGCCGGTACCTGCCAATCTTCTATGATTTCAAGGCTGGGACTAATGGAACGGCCCTGGCTGGAATATGTCGCCGCCATGGTAATCAGGCCGGTTACAATTCGGCCGGAGTCACTGCCTAAGGTAAAAATTTCTTTTTGCAGGCTCCCTTTTGCGCCGGATAAAAACTGCTCAGCACCATTTAGGGCAATCTTGTTTTCACCAATTTTCTTTTTTGAAACTGTACTGTAATAGCGTACATCGCCTTGTGCATCTATTTCATAAAAAACCTCGAGATAGGGATCGATGCCTGTAACCAACACTTTTGCAGCATTATTGGATGATGGGACCGAAAACCATTTTTCGATTGTAGCACCCAGACTAAGTGGTAAACTTTGGTACAAGAGAAAAAGCATGATCGCTACAATGTTAACGATAATAGTATAGCCGCCAATTGTAATCAACCAGCGCACCTTTTTATCGGTATTCTTTACTTTTTTTCTGAAACTTGTTTTATTCTCTGCGTTCAAAACAACAATTCTCTTTTTTATTAGAAGAAGCTAGCTTAATTATGCCTTCTAAGGGATTTCATTAAAAGTTTTATTTTATGCTAAGTTCGATTTAAAAAAATATTTACATGGATATAACGTTCTTTTAGAACTCACCCCTAAAATCCCCTCTCTTGCAAGATAAGGGGATTAAACTTAAAAAACAGAGCAGAACCAGCGTAGGAGTGAGTTGCTTTTTTAAGCCATTATGGTAATTCATATAATTATTTTAACTTCGCCAACTCCTCCTGAACAACCTGGTAAGAGAGAGGCAGATAACCATCTTTCACTACAACTTCCTGCCCTTCTTTGCTTAGGATATATTTGATAAATTCTTTCACCAAAGGATCCATCGGCTTGGTCGGGTCTTTAACGATATACAGGTTTAAGAAGCGTGCCAGTGGATATTTTTTGTCCAGCACATTTTTATAAGAGCCATCAAAACATTTTGCGCCCTCTTTTTTTGCAAGGGAGATGGCTTTTACACCGGATGTTTTATACCCAATCCCGCTATAACCAATCGCATATTTATCTTCGGTAATACCCTGCACCACAGAGGCAGACCCCGGTTGCTCTTTTACAGAATCCTTATAATCACCTTTTTTCAGGACTTTTTTCTTGAAGAAACCATAGGTTCCACTTGCCGAGTTCCTGCCAAAAATCCGGACCGGCTGGCTCGCCCAGGCGCCCGTCAAGCCAAGATCGCCCCAGGTTTTTACATTATTGGCCAAGCCGCGTTTGCGTGTTTTCGAAAAAACAGCATCTGCCTGCTCCAGGCTTAAACATTTAATGGGATTGTCTTTATTGACAAAGATGGCCAGGGCATCCAGGGATGTGCGGATACGGGTTGGCTTAAATCCATATTTTTTATCAAAAGCATCTTTTTCTTTTGATTTCATCTCGCGGGACATTGGGCCAAATTGTGCTGTCGCTTCGATAAGTGCCGGTGGCGCCGTGGAAGATCCCTTGCCTTCGATCTGTACATTTACCAACGGATAATATTTACGAAATCCTTCCAACCACAAGGCCATCAGGTTGTTCATCGTATCCGATCCGATACTGTTGGCATTACCTGAAATCCCTGATACTTTTTTATATTTGGCGATTTTGCTGTCCACTTTTACAGTCTGTGCAAAGCTAAGCCCAATTGTGGCAATTAAAACTATCAAAACCATTTTAAATATTTTCTTCATTCTTAATTCCTCCTTTTTTATT
>JAJRVW010000152.1 GCA_024277115.1 Calditrichota bacterium | reverse complement strand
TTTTGTGAACACGCCCTCAAGAACTTCGGCAACAACTTTCCTCTTGAAAACCTCACTATATCTCTTTGGCTTGTTTTTGCTCATTTTTTGTCCTGGTTTTAGTTGACTGGTTTAGTCAACCTATTTCAGGACTATACAATACAAACTATAAGTTCAACCCCGCCTGGTTGCGGCGGGGCAAAGGACGCAAAGAAAAACTAATACTAAGAAAAAAGCTTTCTGCGTTTTCTGCTACGCTATCGGCAGGGTTTAAATATTTTTGGGGCCGATCCATTACCCAATATCGTCTGAAAAAAATTAGAGGGAATCTCTAAGTTTTTGGCTCTAAAGGATAACGGTCTGTTTATTTTGCAAAAGATTCCATTATATCTGCAAGGCCCTCAAAATCATTTTTTGTAAATAGATTATCTTGCTGCGATTGTTTCAAAAAATTGCTGGCAAAGAATGCTTTTATTCGGATTGGTTTTTCTCTGCTCTCAATGGAAAGGCTATCAAGCGCTTTTATAAGTTCTGTGAAGTCCTTTTGTGGGTGGAACTGTTTTAATTTCATCGTTTGGATGATAGCGCTTTCCACAACGCCACGGTTGGAGTGCCTTAATCCTGTTAAATAATTTTTTTCTGCATTTTGCAAAGATTTTGATGGTGGCTGTGCAGTGCCGATACCTGCCGTTAAGACAATCAAAGTTAAAGTTGTTAGAAATTGGCGCATAGTTTTATCCTTTTATAAAATGGTCATTATTTTTGTTGATTGAATTATACGGCGAGGAAAAGTCATTGATGTCATCGGGTGATAATGAGTTGTCATAAAATGTCATGAGAGTTGAATAGGGGGATGAAAAGAAGGATATTTATCCTGTCAGACAAAATGTGCATTTATAATATAAAAACTTACAGGCCGGATGAAGAAGCGAAATAACACTTTACGAAAACTAACACTTATTATCATCGCGATTATTTTATTGCCCGCTTTGTTTTTTACGGCGCACGAAATTAATTCACTCAATAAAAATGAAAAGATGGTTGAAGAGATTTATAAACAGCAGATGGAAACGTTGTTGTTTGCCATCAACCAATACGTGTTTAGTTATTTTGAAAGCTCCTTTCAAAAGATAGATGAAATTTTGATCCGTACAGAAAAAGAAAATCTGGATGATGCGTTCAGGCAATATTTTTCCAAAAGCAATCCTGTCACAATGGTCACGGTTTACACGCCCAACCTAAGGCGGCAGTTATCCTTTTCTGAAAGTGAAAATGATGCACTATCGGCACTTTTTGAACAAGAATTACCACGCTACCTGGCACAGAACCGGAATAAAATCGAGCAGCTTATAAAATTAAAAAACCAGGGTTATCGTAAAATTGAGAATTTCCCCATCTCCGTTTTCCCGAAAATTGAGAATGACCATTTTGTTTTACTTTATGTTTATAATACGGGTGGTGATACCCGTCTGGTTGCATTGCTCGTAAATAATGCACGTACTTTTTCTAACGTAATTGAGCCTAAAATGCGTGAAATTTCGGGCGACCAGTTTGAGATTGGCATCTATTCCAAAAGTGGAAAGTATGCGCGTTTTGCATCCGGCCAGGCACCTGTGGGCGGGCTTGCCATAAGTAAAGAGGTATGGGTTTTCCCGGAATATGTTTTTGGTATTCACTTCAAGGGGCAAAGCATTGCTCAAATCACAGAATCCCGTTTTAGGCAAAGTTTGGCCTTAATAATTTTTCTTGATTTGTTTTTACTTGCCGGTGGCTGGTTTATTTTACACAATATCCGTAGAGAGGTGAGGTTGGCCCAGCTCAAATCAGATTTTGTTTCCAATGTTTCGCACGAACTGCGCACACCGCTTTCTCTAATCCGTATGTATGCCGAAACGCTGGAAATGGGCAGGGTAAATGATGAAAATAAAAAAAGGGAATATTATAAAAATATCAGCCAGGAAAGCGAACGTTTAACGCATCTTATAAATAATATTTTAAATTTCTCGCGTATGGAATCGGGAAAAAAAGAATACCAGTTTGAAAAAATAGAGTTGAATAGCCTGGTCAAATCGGTATGTGATATTTATAAGGACCATGCAGAAGCAAATGGTTTTGAGTATCTGTTGGATTTCCCGGAGAAAGAACTTACTATCCTCGCTGATAAAACAGCGATCGGAGAAGCGTTGATAAACCTGATCGATAATGCCATAAAATACAGCCTGGATAAAAAGAAGATTGCAATCAAAACAGGAAAGGAAAACCAATCCGTTTTTGTTGAAGTACAAGATTGGGGCATGGGTATCGCAGCGGAAAACCATAAAAAAATATTTGAAAACTTTTTTAGGGAAGCAAGCGGGCCGGTACATAACACCAAAGGCAGCGGCTTGGGGTTAAGCCTGGTTAAGCATATTGTTGATGCCCATGACGGCATTATAAAGGTAAAAAGTTCACCGGGAAAAGGGAGCGCTTTTAAACTTGTTTTTCCCTTAAAAGAAAGTTGAGATGGCACATATTTTAATTGTTGAAGATGAAGAGAAAATGGTTTCGTTATTAAAGGATAACCTGGAGTTTGAAAACTATCAGGTTTCATCTGCGAAGGACGGTAAGGAAGGCCTGGCCAAAATCCGTAATTCTGTTTTTGATTTAATACTGCTCGATGTGATGATGCCGAACCTCTCTGGGTTTGATGTTTGCAAACAAATACGCGCTGATGGCATTACAACACCGGTGATTATGCTTACGGCCAAAGGCGAAGAAATTGATAAGGTGCTCGGGCTGGAGCTTGGCGCCGATGATTATATGACCAAACCCTTTAGCCTGCGCGAATTACTGGCGCGGATAAAAGCAATAATGCGGCGCACTCAAAATTCTACAACAGGAAAAGAGAGATGTAAAATTGGAAAGCTCGATGTAAACTTTTCATCTTATGATGCATTTGAAAATAATAATCAGGTTACATTGACCCATCGCGAGTTTGATGTACTAAAATATTTATGGCATCATAAAAACAGTACAGTCAGCCGGGATGACCTTTTAACGGCGATCTGGCAAATGGATGATGGCATTACCGCGCGCACAGTAGATAACTTTATCTTACACCTCAGGCAAAAAATAGAATTTAATCCGTCACATCCACGGCATATTTTAACGGTTCATGGCATTGGCTATAAATTTATCGAATAAAAGTAAAATGAGCCTAAAAAATAATCTAAACTTTAAGTAATGGTTTTCTATTCTGCGTTTCCGTGGTTTGTGACTCGTTCGGGTCGGTTAAATATGGTCGTTCTGTTAAGTCAGCCATAACTGTCATTCTTAACGTAGTACAGCGCAGAGAAGAATCCCATTGTTTTATGAGCAATGATTTGGGTTTCCGCAAAAGGGATGCTTCGACACGCCAAAGAAACGCCAGCTCTCAGCATGACAAAATAAGGAAAATCTACCTGATGGACAGATCAGGGCGATGTTCGCTATTATTCCAAAGGAATTGTATAGAAAGGATCAAGAATTGAAAAAGATGTTCGGAATCACCCTTGTTTTACTCTTGCTTGGCCCGAGTTTATGGGCAGCAAAATTAACCCAACAATGGCAACGGCTGGTGGATTTACGTGGCCAGTGGAAATTTTCCATTGGCGATAATTTTGAGTGGGCTTCACCGGAATTTGATGACGCGGATTGGAGTATAATATTTGCACCATCCCATTGGGAAGAAGAAGGCTACCCCGGTTATGACGGCTATGCCTGGTACCGGAAAACCTTTTATCTAAAACAAATAAATGATGGCCTTTATGTGCAACTCGGCCAAATTGATGATGTGGACGAAGTTTATATTAATGGAAAACTAGTCGGGGCTTCAGGGCGTTTCCCACCGGATTACGCGACAGCATACAATCAGCAAAGACGCTACCATATTCCCGCATCGTATTTAATAAAAGGGCAGGATAATACAATTGCCATCCGTGTATTTGATGCCGAGCTTGGTGGGGGAATTATAAATGGAAAACTTGCCATAATGCGTGATAATTATGCTGTGCCGTTTGTTGCCTCTTTTGAAGGCGAGTGGAAGTTTAAAACAGGTGACAATAAAAAATGGAAAAATATACATACTGATGATTCAAGCTGGGATGAGATTTTTGTACCCATGCGCTGGGAAATTCAGGGTTATGCCGATTATGATGGTTATGCCTGGTACCGCCTGCATTTTACCATCGACAGTAAATTTAAAAATGAACGGCTGGTCCTATCGCTGGGTAAAATTGATGATTTAGATGAAGTTTATTTGAATGGAAATTTTATCGGGGCGACGGGCTATATGGGCGCAAAAGATGAATCCGCAGAATTTAGTGATGAGTGGCTTGAGTATCGGGATTACAGGATTGATGCAAATGATCTGATTTTTAATGGTGAAAATATTTTGGCCGTTCGGGTTTACGATGGCATGTTGGATGGAGGGATTTACCAAGGCCCCATCGGAATAATTTTAATGGAAGATTATTGGGACTGGCGCAGAAAAAACAAAGAAGAAACGGGCGTGTCGGATTTTTTTAATTTATTTGACTTTTGGGTGCCAAGTCCTGGAAGGGATAAATAAATACGGGTTTGATTATACAATTTGTGTAGAACTAATCTCATCCAACCTTTTAAAAAACTGGTCAAAGGCGACAGGTTTGTTAAGCAAGCCATCTGCCATGCCCACAATGGTTTTAACATCATCGGTTATTTCATACCCGGTCAGGAAAATAAAAGTCGACTCATTGCCCATAGCTTTTACATTCTGAAAAAACTCCGGACCAGACATGATAGGCATGTTTACATCGGAAATGATCATATCAAAATGATCCTTTTTTAACATCTCCAGCGCTTCCTTGCCATTTGTTGTACCCTTGCATTCAAAACCACGCAATTCAAACATTTCAATCAATGTTTCTAAAATTATATCCTCATCGTCCACAACAAGCACCATTTGGGGCTTACCATTTTCGCTTTTACCGGATAGGTTATTAATATCCAGGATTTGCGTATCCACATAATCCATTTTTGATAATTGTGTGATGTTTCTAAGGTTTTCGGTAAGGGCCGCAATCCTACTGATCATCTGTTCGGATTTGCTGATGTACTTTTCACTGTTGCCGCCTTCCCGGATAAGGCACATATAATTTGACAAAGCCTGTAGTGGTTGGGCAAATTCGTGGGCTACCGAACCCGCCAGCTCGCGTACACTTTTCAGGTTTTCCATTTCGATAAGCTGTTTCTGGTTATCCCGGATCTCCTGGATTGCCATCGTAAGTTCATCCTGAATTTCCAGCAACTGGCCTTCATATTTTTTGCGTTCTATGGCATGGCGGATGGTTCGTTCTAAAGTTACCCCATCAATATCATGTTTGGAAATATAATCGGATGCGCCTGCTTCCATTGCTTTTACATCGGTTTCACGATCGCCCTGGCCGGTTAAAAAGATAATCGGGGTTGGTCTTAAAAAAGCATTGACATTTTGCAGGAAATCGAGGCCCGTGCATTCCCCAAGTCGATAATCTAATAAACATACATCAAGATTGTTTTTTACGAGGCGTGCCATTCCTTCCTCGCAGGTTGTTGCATGTTCCATCGTAAAAATCAGCCCCTTTACATCGGACAGGCTTTCTTTTACGAGATAAAAATCCTCCTCGTCATCTTCGATATAGAGGATATGTAAATTAGTCTCGATCATTATTTTGAATATGCTCCCTGGAAATATGCATTCATTTTGGCAGTTTCACAATTTGAAACCAATATTTTCCGATTGTTCTTATTACATCGACCAATTCTTCGAATGTTACCGGTTTTGTAATAAATGAGTTTACGCCCAAATCATAAGTCTTAACGATGTCCTCTTCTGCTTCCGAAGTTGTTAAAACCACCACCGGTATTTTACGCAGTTCATTGTCTTCTTTAATCTCTTTTAAGGCTTCTTTACCATTTTTGCGTGGCATGTTCAAATCCAGCAAAATTAAATCGGGCTTTGGAAATTTGCCTTTATCGATAAAATCACCGCGATGCTGCAAATATTCCATCAATTCTTCACCGTCATTTACAATATGCAAATCGTTGGATATACGGCTTTCTTCAAAGGCCTCTTTTACAAGAAAACAGTCATCCTCATCATCATCGGCCAATAATATTACGATTGGTTCAAATTCAGTCATGTCATTTTTTTCCTTTTAGCAGAGCGATTGGCAAGCTTATTATAAAAGTTGAGCCATGGCCCGGTGTACTTTTTGCTGTAAGCATACCATTGTGGCGCGAAACTATTTTGCTGCAAATGGCCAGCCCCATGCCGGTTCCTTCATATTCGCGCCTGCCATGTAAGCGCTGAAACGGGGCGAAAATTTTATCGAGATATTTTTCATCGAACCCAATACCGTTATCTTTAATATATAGGTGACAGTAATTGTTTTCTAAATTATTGCTAATTTCTTGTCTCTCGCGGTTTGCAGTTCTCGAATAAATGCGGATAAGTGGGTCCGTATCTGTTTTGCGATATTTTAAAGCATTGCTGATTATATTTTGCACAAGGCGGTAGAGTTGAGAATAATCGCCTTCAATTGTACCCAAATCGGAGATATCAAATTGTGCATTTTCTGCTTCTACTTTTACTTCCAGGTTATTTAATACATCGGCGATTAATTCATTTAGCTTTACTTCTCTAAACTCTTTACCGCGTGATGTAATCCGGGAGAAATCCAACAAATCATTGATTAGCGTTTTCATACGTTCGGACGCAGATTGCATTCTGTTTAGGTAATCCTGCGCATTTTCTGGCAGTTCGGCAGAATACTTATCGCGCAGCCTATTACCAAAAGTGATTACTTTACGAAGGGGTTCTTGTAAATCATGCGAGGCGATATGTGCAAAGTCTTCCAACTCCTTGTTACTTTTTTCCAGGGCATAGGCGTATTCTTTTAAACTTTGCTCCGCTTTTTTGCGCTCGGTAATGTCTTCAAAGTTGCCGAGTACGCCAAAAATATTACCATCTTTGTCTATTAAGGGTTGTTTACTTGTTCGCACCCATTGTTTATTGCCCAAGCGGTCAACAAAAGGTTCTTCAAAATTAATTTTTGTTTTGCCGCCTTCAATTACCAGGCGGTCATCTTCGCGGTAAAGGTGGGCAATTTTTTTCCAGGGCATCTGCTCGTCATCCCGGCCAATCAATTCTTCACTGGTTGAGAAACCCGCATCGGCGGCAAAAAGTTTATTGGCCCCAAGGTATTTATAGTTTCTGTCTTTCCAAAAAATGCGTTGGGGAATCTGGTCTAAAATCATTTTGATCAAATTTTCAGAATGCCATAATTTTTCCCTGGCCTCTTCTATTTCCGCGATATATCGTTTTTGATTGCTAATATCTGTTTTGATGGCCATGTAGTGCGTGGTAATGCCTTGCTTGTTTTTTAAAGGACTGATTGCGGCGAATTCCCAATAAATTTCGCCGTTTTTCTTTTGGCTGCACAACTCGCCTTTCCATGTTTCCCCTTTAACCAATGTTGGCCATAGTGACTCGATATTATTTTTATTTTCTTCCGATCTAAATATCCGTGGGTTTTTCCCAATAATTTCATCCGGGCTGTAACCGGACGATTTGGTAAAGGCATGGTTTACATATTCAATTTTGGCATCTAAATCAGTTATAATTACAGCATTGGGGATTTGCTCTACGACAAAAGAAAGTTTATGTAATTTTTCTTCAGAGTGGCGAATTTTTGTTACATCCTGAAAAACTAACATAGAACCAACTATTTTATTGTTTTGTTTTAATGGCGAGGCCGTATACTCCACATGGATAACGCGACCGGACTTGTGCCAGAAACTATCTTTTACATTTTGGATCACGCTGCCTTCACCCATCGATTTGTAGATGAGGCAATCGCGTACATTGTGTTTGCTGCCGTCCTCATTGGAGTGGTGCCATTGGTCATGGCTCGGCTGCCCAAGCATTTCCTCTTCGGTAAACCCCAATATTTCCTGTGCTGCCGGGTTTACAAAAGTATGCCTGCCTTCGAGGTCCAAGCCGATAATACCTTCCACCGCACTATTTAGGATGAGCTCATTCCGGCCCCTGTATTTGGCCATATTTTTTTCGGCCAGTTCGCGTTCTTTAATTTCGGCCAGGATTTGTATTTTCTGTTTTTCAGAATCACGGAACAAATAAAAAAAGCTGATCAACAAGCCGGTGTGTACACATAAATAGCTTATTTTTTTTAACAAGTGGGCCATGTCAAATTGGAAATCAAATAATTTGACCGAAAAAGGCATAAATACTGCCTGGCTCGTAAAACCGATAATTAGGGACATAACAATCCAAAACTCGAAGGCAGAGTTTTTCCACCAGCCTTTTTTATAAAAGCCAATTAAGGCCAGTAAAAAAAAGAGGGCTGCAAACAACTCTTCGGGCCGGCCAAAAAATTGTTCTGGATAATAAGCGCGGGGCAAGGGTACAATCAAAAAAAATAAAAAGCTAAACAGTGTAAAGGCGCCAAAAACCATATAAACATTTTTTTCTTTCAATTTATAGGGGTTGGAAGGGCGGCGTTCCATTTTCCAGATGAGATAGTTGGCGTACATGGTAATCGCCAAAAAGAAGCGTGATGCGTTCCAACTCCAGGGGATCAGGTTCTCCGGTGGGGAAGGAAAATAAGTGTGAAAATAAACGGATGTGACCACGGTATGATAACCATCTAAAAAACCTGTTCCAATAAAGGCCGCCCCAATTAGCAGATATGTACTGTTTCTTTTGGTATAGTAGCGGACCAGTGCAAGCAGGCCGGCGCCAAGCGCAAGCAGGGTAGAAACAGTTTCGAAGATGGTGTGGAGTTGTTTATTGCCTTGCCAGTTTAAATCTTTTAACAGAAAAGCAAAGGTGGTTATAACTAAAAATGTTGCAATAAATGAAATCTGGCGGTTTTTTATCAAATTGTTTTCGGATAATAGAGTCATAAAAGAATGCTTTTTTTTGCTGCGGCCAAAAATATTTTATCTTGGGATTTATTCAATCTTCGGTTTTAAAAACCCAATCTTTATAAAGGCAGTCCATTGCGGAAGATTAGGCTATGCAGGGAAAAAGGGCTATTGCTTTTTACTTATTTTGGTGAATGTTATTTGTAGAACGCCTGGAATGGCGAGTAAGGATGACATCTCTTTAAGCGATGGCATCCTTACAACCCTAAAAAAAAATTGAATGAGGAGGTTTTTCTTATTTTATAAGGATACTTTTGATGGTGCGGATAAATGGTTGGGAGCCTGCCCCCAATGGTTCGCTTTTTATACGGATAAAATAAACACCGGAGCCCAGATTGCCCGCATCCCAGTTTAAGGTGTGCGTCCCCTGCGTATAAACTTTGCTGGACAGTTCCACAACCTGTTTACCGGCTGTGTTAAAAACGGCCAGGCTGACATGGGACTTTTCTTCAAGTGAAAATTCAACGGTCGTAGTGGCGTTAAATGGATTGGGGTAGTTTTGCTTTAAATTATAGGTGTTCGGCTGACGGTTCGTGACTTCGGAAATACCGGTGACCGGATTATATTTTAAAATATACATGCCGTCATACTCGGATGCGGTGTAAATATACTCGCCCTGAACATCTATTTTAAGAGTTGTCCAGTCCGTATCATACCAGGCTATTTTTTCCGGGTGCAGGGGATCGGATATATCAATAACAAATACATCACCGGCGGCCATAAAAGCGAGGTTATCAATAATCTGAATATCGGCCCCATAGCCGTCCCAAAGATGGGCAACGAGTTTCATATCTCGCGGATCGCTGATATCTACTATTTTCAATCCGCTGCCCCCAACCGGGATATAGGCATAATTATCTTTGATTTCCAGGTCAAGTACGCTTTCATATAGTTGTAAGGTAGACGTATAGACAGGATGGGAAAGGTTTTTTATGTTCCAGGATGAAATCTTGCTAAAATGTACCGCATAGAGAAAATCACCTCTTATAGCGACGCCATTTACGTCGGAAAGGCCGCGCCCATCCAAAATTACTTTTATGTTTGCCGGGTCTTTTATATTTATTATTATGAAGCCGGGATAAGTTGCCACAAGGGCGAGCGTGTCATGGAAACTAATCCTTTTATTGTCTACACCGCTGGCAAACTGGCTGAGCAGCTTTGGATGTACCGGATCGTCCAACTCAAATATCTTAAATCCTTCAAAGGCGTCGGCCATGTACAGCAGGCTGTCACGGACGACCAGGTGAAGTGGGGCACGGTGCGCCCGCCAGATTGTATTTACCTCGTAAGGCAGTTCTTTGTCTTTTATATTTATTATGCGCACCGCGCTTGTATCCAAACCGACGAAATTGCCGATATAAGCATAATCACCAAAACGGGCGATGCAATTGGCATTGCCATACGTTTCCAGAAAACCTTCCAGGATTGGCCCTTTGGGGTTTTTTGGATTTATTACGGAAAGGCCTCTGTTAAAATCCAAAGTAACAATAAGGTCGCCTAAAAAATCGAAATCGTACATGGCCAAAAAATTGCCAAAATATTCCCCGGTCATTTGGATGTCATCCAGATCGGTCACATCAATTATACTCAATTTGAACTCATCGGCGATATAAAGCGTGTTGCCTTTTTTCTTGATTTGCCAGGAACGCCCCTTGGTATCAAACTTGGTAATTTCTTTAAGATTGGTGGGGTCTGTAGCATCCAAAATATGCAGGGTGCCAAAATCCTGCGCCGTGTACAGGGTGTCGTTTTCTATGATAAGATTTTTAATCTCACTCGGGCTGGAATCATAAACGCTTAGTTCTTTTGGGTTCCTGGGGTCGCTTACATCAAATACATGTAGTTTGTTAAACTCGGTCAGGTAGGCGCGTTTGCCATCCGATGCGATGCGTGTGGATTCTCTCTCAACAGGAAAAGAACTTAGGAGCTTAATATCGGTTGGATCGGTGGCGTCGAAAATTTGCAGCCCATTTGTACTCGCGGCAACATAAATAATACCGTCCACAACACTGATTTCCCTTAAGGAAGCGGGAACTTCATGCGAACCGAGAATAACGGGATTTTCCAGATCGGACACATCGATGACCCGTACACCGCGGCCCCAATTGGCGATGTAGAGTTTATCGTGTTCCCAGGCGATGGCGGTTATGCGTTCCAGCGTACGGAGACGCGATATGATTTTTATATTTTTGGGATTGGATATATCGGCAATCTCGAGTATGTGGTATTTATTATAAAAAGCGATATTCCCATGGGTGGCAATGGTAAAACCGTGGCCAAAAGACATGCGTCCCAGGTAATCAATATCTTTACGGTCGGGGTCTTCGGGCCAGCTTTGTGTGCCATCCGTGTCACGGGCAGAGAGGATTCTTTCCAGTTCGTGATCTATAGGTGCGATTTGGGCAAGAGCTAAGGTTGAGATAAGGAAAATAATAAATAGGAATTTTAGCATGGTTTAAATTTCATTAAAAAAAACTCTGATAAATAACCAACACAAAACAAGATTTTTAGAGCATAGAAAAGAAAGGCCTCATTAAAACTACATAGCTGGATAAATGATTATACCTTCGTTTAAAGCATTCTATCCATCTGTCCGACCTTTGGCGTGACCATCAAATCAAAATTTTGTCACTTTCATTATCGTTCCTCTTCTTGACGGTGGATAAAATACTATACATTATGTCAAAGCGAGCTCCCACGAGCGGGCTTGCACAGTACGAAATCACAAATTAATATTATACCCAGCTTTTAAAAATTTATTGTCATAGGTAATAAAATAATTTCCCCAGAATAAAAAATTAACTCTAAAAGAAATTAAGACTATAATCGAAAAAGGATCTTTTTTAGTAAAGGAAAAATGCATCTATAATTCCAAGACTTAAAGAACTGTATTTACTATTTTCATCCCAATAAATCGAATTCTCTGTCATGTAATACCATCCTAATCCACTATTAAGCATTACCAAGATTGAATGATTTAGTTTAGATTTTAATATAAATTTTTCATCGTAATTTTTTGATAATTCAATATTAAATACATTGACAAAATTATCACTTAATGAACCCATAAAAGGAGGGTTTTTAAACCTAAGTTTAGTAGTATTTTCATTTAAATCTGATAAGACAATACTAGAGTTTCGATTTAATGGTCCATCTATTATTTTAAATGAATCAACTTCTGTTACTTCTAATCCAATTTTATTCATAGAAGAATCAATCGCATTATTAACCTCAGAAATCGGTTTATGTATTATATAAGATTTTGTAGAAGAATACCCAATAAATACAAAAAATAGAAACATCAGGATAAAAATGATCTTCATATTTATTTCCTTTTATTTATAAAGTAAATCGATTATATATTGAATAGTTCCAAGATATTATTCAACTTTACTGATTTTGGAATAACCTCGGCTACCTAGTCTTTTTCCCAAAGTTCCTCAAAATAGGAATTATCAAAATTATTCTCATCATTAGATAAATCAACTTTTACTAAATCAAATAAGCCGTATTTACCATATTTATAATTTTTAGAAGGACATTTATGGATTATATTGTTATTTTCATCCAAACCTATTTCACGTATAACTCGTCCATCCTTATTTACCTCAGTGAAAAGAACCGAAATAGAAAACTTTTCATATAAATTATCTATTTCATCATTTGTCCATTTCTTTATTATTTGAATAATATTTACCATTGATTCTATCACTTCGGTTTAGGTGGGGTTTGTTTAAACCACCAATGTGGTCTGTATCAATTATATCTATGGATATGATAATGAAAAGGTAACGTAACACCATTTGAGGGATTTGTTCAACCACCTTTTATTCCCCAAACAAACCTACCCTTTGTTGCCCCTTTTCCTATAACTCCTGGAAGTACTAGAGTTGAGCCTGAGCGGTACCAGTCAGACCATTGTGTACCATGAACAAATCTACGAGTGTTTCCAATGAATCTACCCACAGGAATCCAATTAGTAGGATCAGCTAAACCAGCATCAACTAAACCTCCACCGCCATTATTTGCTAGGTTAATATTATCAACACCTAAACTGGGATCATCATTAAAACAATAATAGGATCCGTCAGCAAAATGAGTGTCCATAAAAAATCCATCAAAACCGGTACCACTCGTTAGAGAATTAAAAACTGGTATGTCGGTCCAAGGATGATCAAAACTTTTCCATGTTATAGTATATGTAGCAAAATGAACATTATCATAGTTGGGTAAACCGTCTTTCCCTCTATTGTTTCTGTTTCTTTTTTTCTTTCTTTCACCTTTAGAATTCCCACCATTATCTTCTTCAGAATTATTTTCATCTTCAGAAGAAACACCACTGTTTGGAGGTGAATTTAGTTCGGTAATATATTGACCAAATATATGACCTCCTCTTTCATCTTTTCCTCCTCCGATGACTACAGGACCTGCCCAAACTATCCCATTCCATTCATCTGTTTCATCATCCCAATAACCTACTCCCCCATAGGTACCTTCTGTTAATATAGCGATTGTTATACCAACAACATTAATTCCAACAGATATTAAAATACCTTTCCAGGTGATCATACCATCCGGATCATAATAATTTATTGGATTATTACCAATTCCAACATAAGGCGAGGCAAACTGCCTTGCAGGATCAACAACCACCCAACGTCCCAGTTCCGGGTAATAATCGCGCCAACCAAAATGGTATTTGTTTAATCCACCTTCCTGGTCCAACTCCTTGGCGGAGTATTTCAGTTTGTCATAGGGATTTCCTGAAGCGAAAGAGAATCCCTCCATACGCAGCCCAAAGGGGTAGTAATCATCTTTGGTTACAATATTGGCGTTTTCATCTATGGTTACACGGATGTTGCCAATATGGTCTTTTATATAATAGTAACTTTCGGTTGCAAAGGGCGGGCCGCTGCTTTTTACCTTATGGCCAAAACCGCCCAGTTTCCAGGTTGTTAAAGTATTTCCGCCGTTATACTCGGCTATTACCTGGCCATCCATACCATAAATATATTTGGCCACAGTACTGGCATCCACTTTTTTTGATAAACGTTGGGCATCATCATTATAGGCGTCAGCAATGGTCGGGCCACCGCTAATTTCTATTTGTATAGGCAATTCAAGATAATTGTATAATACATCACTGGTTCCGTTTACCACATCCGCAGTCATGCTGCCGTTAACGTTGTATGTAAAATCGGTTTGGTCATAGCTGCTGGCTGCTTAGCTGGTTTGCTGGAGCTCAGCGGAAGTCCCCGGCATTTTTTATCGGGATACCGTTGTTGTACATATAATAGAAATCATCTTTCATATTTCCGTTTTTATCATAGCGTTGCAGGGTTAAAATATTGCCTCTTTCATTATCGTTCCTTTTTTTATTGTGGATAAAATACTAAATATTAGCGGACTTGCACGATTATTAACTCATTACTGCCAATAATATGCCCTCTTATTCATACCCTATAAATACAAGTATAGCAGTAGTAATAGCAAATGCAACTATACTTAACTGATTGCGTCCTTAAATTTGTGTAAAAAGGCAAATATGTGAAAAATTGCCATGTCCTTCCTAAATTTAGTTTGACCAAAAAAACAAAGGAAAAAACATGGCAAAAAGAGAAAATCAAAATATAGGATTAGTGAAAGAAATC
>JAJRVW010000151.1 GCA_024277115.1 Calditrichota bacterium | reverse complement strand
TTTGGATATGGAAATACTAAAAAATAAAACTGAACCGTGGGTCAAACTGGCGCGAGCGGTTTAAGTTCTGATTCCGCTACGCTTCATCAGAACTTAAACCGCTGGAAGAACAAAGTACACAACATTTAGGACTTGACTACAGGTCAGGGGGTGTTAAATTAAAAGAATGTTTTAATATAGGCTTTTTCCTGTTAAAAAAAATCTAAGCAGCATAAGATAAGTATCACTAAATTGTCCTCTCAATTAAGAAATACTTTTTTATCCAATGGAGGTGACATGATACGTTTTTCAAAATTTTTTATAGCCCTTCTTTTATGTGGCAGTTTATATGCCCAAAACTTTAACGATTATTTTGTCGATAAGACTATGCGTGTGGATTATTTCCATACGGGCACGAAAGGCAGCGAGGTTTTTGCAATCGATCAGATTTATGAAGCGGGCATTTGGGCCGGCAGCCAAATCAACCTGCTTACGGATTTGAATTTAGGCGAATACCAGGTGCGTGTATTTGATGTGTCTTCGGGCAAGCTGATCTACTCTCGCGGTTATTCCACCGTTTTTAATGAGTGGCAAACCACGTCCGACGCTAAAAAAAATTATCATACTTTCCATGAGACCTTGCAGCTTCCCATGCCAAAATCAACAATAAAAATGGCCATTTACCGCCGCGACAAAAAAATGAATTTTGTGGAAAAATGGGCGACAGAGATCGATCCGGGTGATGAGGCGATAATCAACAAAGCTGTAAATAAACCGGCCTATAAAATTACGGCATTGATGGAAAACGGCCCGTCTTCGGAGAAGGTGGATATTGTAATTGTGGGCGATGGCTACACAAAAGATGAGATGGAACAGTTCCGTAAAGATGCCAAACATTATAATGATTAGATGTTTTCGACTACGCCTTTTAAAGAACGGAAAAATGATTTTAATGTCTGGCTTGTAGAGGTTGTATCGCAAGAATCGGGCATCCCTAAACCGGATAAAAATATTTGGAAAAACAGCGCGCTGGGCTGCCGGTATTATTCTTTCAATTCCCCGCGCTATATCCTTACCGAGAACAACAAAGCCTTGCGTGACGCGGCCGGATTGGTGCCTTACGATTATATAAATATCCTGATAAACGATAATCGTTATGGTGGCGGCGGCATTTACAACCTGTATACAACCACCTATATGCGTGTGGATACTAAGGGGCAGGAATGGCAAATGGATTATGTATATGTGCATGAATTTGGCCATAGTTTTGCCGGGCTTGGCGATGAATATTACAGCTCATCTACGGGGTATGATGAATTTTACGCTGCGGGTGTTGAGCCGTGGGAGCCGAATGTGACGGCTTTACTGGATAAAAATAATATTAAATGGAAAAGCTTTATAAAAGAAGATATTCCCTTGCCGACACCTTGGGAAAAAGAAGAGTACGATAATGTTGCAGCACAGCGCAGTAAGTTGGACCGATTGGCCTCAGATTATTATAACAAGCGTGAACCGTTTATTTCCGAGCAAAGCGCAATCTTAAAAAACAGCAAATATGCGGGGAAGGTCGGTGCTTTTGAGGGCGCGGGCTATGAGCGTTTTGGATTGTACCGTCCGGCTGTGGATTGTCGTATGTTCAGTTTAAGCTTGGTCGATTTTGACCCTGTATGCCGGGCAACGATAGAAAAAGTAATTGACCATTTAGCAAAATAATATGAATAAAAAAATTCTAGGTTGGGGTCGTCTGTCATTTTCGTATTTCTTAAAATTAGGTCGTCAGAAAAAATGCTTAAAATTTTAAATACGAAAATGGTTAAATAATTAAGCCACCTTGTTTACGGGATAATTTGCACATTTTTAAATTTAAGGCATTTCTAATCCACTAATTAAGATGGTTAATAATTCTACCAAAAAGTAAAAATGCAAACCACTATTCGTCCATATAAACCGACCGACCTTGATGCCCTTTACCGGATTTGCCTACAAACAGGTGATAGCGGGAAAGATGCGACGGCCCTTTATAATGATCCCAAATTATTGGGCCATTTTTATGCGGCGCCTTATGCTGTGCTCGAACCCGAATTGTGTTTTGTCGTCACCTGCTCCGGCAAACCGTGCGGATATATTTTGGGCACAAAAGATTCACAGGATTTTTCTAAAAATTGTGAGAAAAAGTGGTTCCCGGAGTTAAGGCGGCAATATGCGTTTCCTGCCGAAGATGATAGCTCCTTCGATGCGCGGATTATTCGTTTAATCCACCAGGGCCATATAGTGAAAAATGATTTATTGGAATATCCCGCACACCTGCATATTGACCTTCTGCCGCAAACGCAAGGCCAGGGTATCGGGCGCAAATTGATAGCTGTTTTTAAGGATGAATTGCGGGCGATGGGTGTGCCGGCACTGCATCTGGAAGTGGGTAAAACAAATGTGGGTGCAATAAAGTTTTATAAAAAAACAGGGTTCCATGTTATAAAAGAATATGAAAAGTCTGTTGTGTTTGGGGTGGAAATAAATAATTAGGACTAAATAGTATGGTTTTTATTTATCACTTGACATTAAAATAGTTAGGTATTAAAATTAAACCATAATTGTCTAAGATATTTAACTATATTTATTATACTAAATTAAAGGAGTTAATTTAATGTATAAAATTATACTTTCCGTATTAAGTGTTTGTCAAGTCCTGAAATAGGTTTACAGTATTTTATTTACTAATTGTTCTTTTTCTCTCCAATTATCCTTTCTGTTTGGTTCTGAAAGGACCGAACAGTTTTCCCTGTTTTGCGAAGCAAAAACAGGGGCGCGGGGGCG
>JAJRVW010000150.1 GCA_024277115.1 Calditrichota bacterium | reverse complement strand
ATCACCATTTCATCGTTGTTTCCGGTCACATCAATGCCGTCGGCAAGTAAAGGATAGTGGGCCAAAAGTGAATCAGGGTTGGCGTGCAAAGTAAAAACCGATACCATGACAGCCAGTGTAAATAAGCTTAATTTTGTCATCTGTCTTCTGTTTTGTTTGGGTTAAACTTTTTTACAAACTTAAAAATTTATTAACAAACCGCTCAGTTCTTGTTTTTTAGGATACGAAAGTCTGAGCAATTTAATCTCTGAATCCCAACTGCTTCAATATTTTTGTAATGTTGTTCTTGTCGTTTATTAAATTTATTTTGAAGGCATTGAATTCTCTTCTGAGGGGATAATCGCCACGTTGTTTTTCGAATGTGTTGACCGAATTGCGCAATGTTGTATCATCCCCCGATATATTGTAAGTTGCCAGAATAGCTTGGTTGATTACTTCTTGTTTCGATAAACCCTCGCAGTTGATGCTTATGTTTTTATTTTTTGGTAAGGGGATGTTTTCGGGGAACCAATTGTTTAAGTTTAGTTTGAAAAAGCTGCTTATGGCCTGAATGCTTAGCACTGTGCCCATGGCTTTTCCATCGGCAGAATATCCCGCAATATGCGGTGTGCCGATGTCAACAAGTTGTAAAAGTTCCGGGTCGATATGCGGTTCGTTTTCCCAGACATCCAATACGGCTGCTTTAACTTTGTTCTCTTTCAGGGCATTTTTCAGGACACTATTTGAAACTACTTTCCCCCTGGAACTGTTTAAAAGAATTGTTTCCGCTTTTATCTTTTTAAGAAAACCTTCATCAAAAAGATGATGTGTTTTATCAACCCCTTCTTTAATTAAGGGCACATGAAAGGTGATGATATCTGCCTTCCCCTGAATTTCTTCCAATGAAACAAAATCTCCTTCTTTTTCTTTTCGTTCGCGTGGCGGGTCGTTTAAAAGGACCTTCATCCCGAGCAGCGATGCCAACCGGGCTACTTTTGAGCCGATATTACCGACACCGACAATGCCGATGGTTTTTTCTGTGTAATCAAACTCATATTTACCAGACAGATGCGCCAGTGCGGCAGCGATGTACTGCATGACCGAGCCCGAATTGCAGCCCGGTGCATTGGTCCATTTTATCCCTTTTGATGCGCAAAAACCGGCATCAATATGATCAAAACCGATGGTGGCCGTGGCGATGAATTTTACAGAACTGCCTTCCAGCAAAGCTGTATTGCATTTTGTCCGGGTCCTGACTAGGAGTGCATCGGCATCTTTTACCCTGTCAGCGGTGATTTCTGTACCGGGATAATAGGCGACTTCTGCAAAGGGTTCAAGAACCCCTTTTAAGAATGGGATTTTATGGTCGGCTACTATTTTCATTTTTTTTTATTGTGCCCTGACTAAGGCCCGGGCTTTCTGATGTTGTATCGCTGCTAATTTTATAAATTTACTGGGCAAAACTCTTTTTATAAGCCCACAAACCGACAACTGCTTTGTCACATTCACCCGTAGTGCGAATGTAAACGATTTCTGCAAACCCGGAGGGGGGCTATTTGACCGGAGTTTGCTTTTAAAGTCCCTTTTAATAATTGGGATGCAATCACAGAATAGTCTACGACTACTTGCACCCCATGCAAGCATGACACTTCCTGAGAAGTATCATAAAACATATAGAAATCAGAATGCTAACGTTTTTTTATTTTGTTTCATTATGGTTTAATAACCCTTTTATTTATATATTTCTTGTAGATTTTAAAATGCCAATAAAATGACCAGTACTGTTTTTAATTTGCAGAAATAAATGCCTGGGCTAACCCTCTTCTTTTGTTGTTCATTCACAATTATTTTTACTAATTTCCCGTTGAAGTTATACATGCTCAACTGAACATTTTCATCATTCAGAATGCGATACAGGATTTTAGTTTGATGAGTATATGGGGTGGGGTAGTTAGGAGTTAATATATTATCTATCAGTCCTTAATGTATCTCACGCTAAAAGCACAAAGTTCATGATAACCATTCCGGTTAATACTCTGAATATCTCTGAAAAAGCAGGCCCATGCCCGGGTTTTGTATTTTTCGTGCAATGTGTTTACAGTAATACCCTCTTTTATTGTTAAACTGATATTCTAAGTTGTATTTGTCAGCATGATAATCCAAATCAACAACGTGGATGACTTTCTTATCTCTGCTAAAATTTAAATGCAAGGCCTAGGCCTTGATTTACAGGGATAAATGAGAGGCTTTTCTTTCTCTTTGCCTCTTCCATTGCCTTTCGGTTATTGCCTGTTTTTACAGCACCCGATATCCAAACCGGGACACCAATGTTTACTAATATTGCTCCTCCAACGTAAAAATATGCACCATTTTCATTTCCTTGTGACAACGCAACTGCGCCACCAACAGTACTCAAGAATCCAAATACAGTTAATAATACACCGGCCGCACGCTGTGACCTTGCCTTTAAATGTAAGTCGTTATAATAAGCATAGTCATGTCCCCGATAGAGGCTGTCATTCGCAACATTGCTTCCAGTATTATCAATGATACTGCTATAAGGCTTGAGATTAAGGGTAACTCCTCCTTTGACGATACTAAGGGCTGCTACCACATGGCTTTCGTTATCCTTTGTATATCGAACAATATTTCCATATTTGACTTCATCGATACAACAATCAAAAATAACTTCTTCACCCTGACTCGGGTAAACAATATCAGTACATTCTTGTGCTTTTAACAGCAATCCATTTAGCGCAAAGGCGGCAATTAAGATTAGATTTTTCATTTTTATATTTTGTTAAAGATTAACTTTAAAAGAGATCATAGAATATGTAACAGGTTTATAATAAGGGATAAGTAAAAATGGTTCGCGGTTATTTAATAACAGCTACATCCCCGACAAATTTATATTCAGGCTGCAAAATCCAATCGCCTGCTTTATTGATTAGTCCCCAAAGCCCCTTTACCTTAACGGCTGCATATCCATTAATAAAATGGCGGGCAATATCAAATTGGGGTTCTATTGCCCATTCGCCTTTCGTATTCAAGTAGCCAACCTTTTTGTCTTTTCTGCCAATTGCCAATCCTTCTGAGAATCTATAATTTTTATCAGCTAAGCTGAAAGATCGAACTTTTCCGGTAGTATCAATGTAAAGCCAATGTGAATCATCTGATCGGGCTTGTATCATGGCCAGGCCGCTTTCTACATCAAAATTATTAGCGACAGCGAGTCGAGGATTGATAATCCAATCTCCATTTTTATTGATATAGCCAATCTTCTTGTTTTTAGTCCGAGCCCAGGCATATCCTCCGCTAAAATAACCCACAGTAATAAATTGTGGAGCAATGACTATCTTTCCCAGGGTGTCGACGAATCCGAATCGCTTGCCATTTGTCTCAATAGGGGCAAGTCCGTCACTAAAATGTTTGATATAGGTAATGGCCTCATTATTTTCAATCAAAGTTTCTCGTCCGTTTTTGTAAACCACATAAAAAACTTTATCCCTTTCACCCAAAGCATAGCCATCATAGAAATCCGTAAGTCTGTCATAAACAGGCTGGACCGTGAGTTTCCCCTTACTGTTTAAGCCACCCCACTTTCCATTGAGTGTTACCTTTAGCATACCATCGTTGTACACGTGCGGCTTCACCGGCATTACCCAGGTATCCACATATATTTTTATTTTAATTTCCGGGATAATTTCGTTTCCCATCTTGTCAAACAGATTGAACTTATTCATTCTTTTAGAGGCAACAAGTGCAGTTCCTTCTGTCGTGTATGGATAATAATAGTAGTACGATGCCTGAAATATAAGCTCACCGTTTAAATCTACATATCCTGATTTAGCAGGGTCTTTTGATGATACGGCAACCCTGTAGGTTTGGGCATTTAGAGTGTGAAAAAAGAAACTGAAAAGGAATAAACTGGTAAAGAGCATTTTTGTTTTCATGATGATTTTAAGTTTTAGTGATTAATGCTTTTATAATTATGATTCTGCTATTCCCTTTTGCATATTGTAACAAAGACATGTTCATTTGAAGTTTGCTGTGGCATAGTATTTAATTGATCATAGGAAATAATTCGAATTATTCATTTTAATGATTGTCTTTTTTTGTCAAAATTCTTACATTTCCTAAGTTAAAGCTAAGATTATAGATATTCCCTTTCTTAATATTAATTTCTTTTGATATAGGAAACCTTTTAAATCGGAAGAAAAAAGGAGATACTTCGGCTATTGAGCCATCGCTTGGGCGAATGAAATTCAGATCTCTTTCATTCCAATAAAATCCATCTTCATTCATGGCCTTTTCAAATTCCTTCCACTCTTCAGTTTCTTGCCTAATTCTGTATTGCAAAATATGTTTACCTTGTCTTAGATAAATTCTGGTCTTCTTAACATTTTTATTGTCAATTTTGCACTTGTTAGGAATAAAATCCAAAATTAGTGTGGCAAGGCTATCACTATGCATATTTTTTAGTTCTTTTGGTATATACTGCTGACCGTGAATGTTACCAGCAATTAATAATAAGCAAAGACAACTTACTAATAATAAACTCTTTCTATTCATTTTGATTTACTTTAGATATTTCTTTTGTAATATTCTAATTGACAATAGCAATTCTCATCGTTTCGGAATACCTTTCTGATTTCAGCTTTAAAAAGTAAAGTCCGGCTGAGGCCTTCTTTCCACTTTCATCACGCCCGTTCCATGTGAGGGAATAATTTCCTCTTTTATAACTTGAGTTAACCAGTGATTTGACTAACTGCCCGTAAGAATTGTACACAGAAACATTTACATCCACATTGGTTTCATATATTTCAAAACTGACCGTGGTTTGATTATTAAAAGGGTTTGGATGATTTTGATGAAGAACGAATGATGGATTATTTGAACCAGCAATATGCTCATTAATACTTACTGTTGTCCCTTCAATTCTAATGTCATCAATATACCAGCCTTTTCCTACGTTCGATTGATTTGAATAAAAGTAGAAACCTATTCTAATGGTGGAATCGATAAAAGCAGATAAAGGTACATAAGCCTGCGACCAGGTTTCATTATTTCCGTCATAGGGTCCGCCAAATCCGGAAACTGTCTGCCATTCTCCATCATTAACTGAAAACTGAACCTCACCCCAATCACCCCATGCCATTTCATACCAGTGCCAGAAAAACAATTCAGGTTGTTGACCTGGTACAGTAGTCACAGTAATTATTGGACTTACTAAACGCGTATTGGCAAAGAGAGGGTAATTTGCATCAAGGTCAGTACCGGCACAATTCTGCCCGGAATGTGTGGATGAAGGTCCGTTAGTAGGTATCCCGACCTGCCAGAGGCCGTTATCAGCGGACCAATCACCTACACCCAGTTCAAAATCTTCCGGATTATTAAAACTTTCCGGGCCATTAACAACAGAAACATCATCGATATACCATCCTTTTCCTACGTTCGATTGATTTGAATAAAAATAAAACCCAATTCGAACAGTCTGTCCTGCATATGCTGATATGTCAACACATACCTGGGTCCATGTTGTTGAATAATCATCAAACACCGGACTGGAAACAGATTCCCAATTGATCCCATCTGTAGAAATCTGAACCTCGCCCCAATCACCCCACTCCATTTCATACCAGTGCCAAAACTTAAGTCTTATATGGCCTGATGGAAGTGTAATTTGGGGAGACACTAAACGCGTATTGGCAAAGAGAGGATAATTTGCATCAAGGTCAGTACCGGCACAATTCTGCCCGGAATGTGTGTTCTGAGGACCTATAGTCGGGATACCAATTTCCCAGACTCCATTATCCGCATACCAACTTCCCCAGCCCGATTCAAAATCTTCAAAGAACACAACATCTTTTTCCCGGGCGTTCGCAGGTAAAATACTGAATGATAAGACCAAATAAATAATTGAATAAGTTAGAAATGCTTTCATAGGAAATTATTTTATAGGTTAATACTATTCATTGACTGTTTATTTATTAAAGTTGATAACTTTTATTGCGTGTATCTTACAACTCCTTATTTTGTGTTTATCCAAATATTGCCAACTTTATCTTCAATAATTAAAGGATTTGATTGAATTACCTGGCGTTTATCTTTTGATAAAAGGCATTTGTTGCTTATTCCTTGATTAATTTCCCATTCAATTTCATCTCATCGAGGATCAAGGTGTAAAAATACATACCCCTATT
>JAJRVW010000149.1 GCA_024277115.1 Calditrichota bacterium | reverse complement strand
GATACGGTCTTATTCGTTGAAACCTCTGAAAAAATGTTAAATCTATTAAAAATTCATCTTCTCTTTCTCCTTCTTTTCCAAGGAGGTTTTTGTAAAATGTCAATAATAAGGGGTAAAGCCCGATTATTTTCCTGGGAAACATGTTTCCCAGGGTTGAAGCCTGAGGTTATTCATATATCGTAATTCGTTGATAATTAGATGAATAACTCCGATTTTTCGAGAAAGCCGTGAGGGACGCGTGGTATTCAATTTTCTTTTAGGCACTTCAGTGCCTTTTTGGGGAATCCGCAAAAGCCTCCTTAAATAAGATGTACATGTATCTCGCTGTTCATACATAACTTAACGTATGAGGTTGCACTTAAAATTGATTAGCAATACAAATATTTTTCAGTAAAGTTGTAATTTACTTATTCTTTCAAAACTTTTTTAATTATTTTATCTGTTTTCCGGGAACATTGTACCATAGTCCAGGGCGTTCTAAAAACAAAACGTTAAGCAAGGAGTTCGTTCTAAAGATGAAAATAAGATATGGTTTTATTTTTCTGTTCTTAATTTTGGGGCGTTCCGGCATGGCTCACGAGCCGTTATTTGGCCTTGGGCCGCATACCATCTACAAATATGGATATGCGCTGGAAACAGAGTTTGAAAAAGGCGCCGAAGGCTGGCAAAACCAGCTGGCATTGTTATACGGCTTAACGGCAGACTGGGCCATTACGATTTCGTTTCCTTACCTATTTGAAAATCCAATTTCCGGGATAGGCAATATTATGTTTAGAACAAAATATCGTTTTTATCGGAAAGATCTGAGAGATGCAAGCAAACAGGCGGCTATTCATAGCGGCTTATTTTTGCCTTCCCAAAATGCAACTAATACTACCGATTTCTTTATGGGCGTGTCGTATGGCTATGAATCCAGACGACATTACTTTTTTAGTGGAATACGTTATCGCTTCAATGGTACAGTTCAAAATATTGATCGTGGAGATGTATTTATTTTAGATGTGGCTTACGGTATTCGTCCATGGCTATTAGAGTACCTCCAACCAGATCCTGTTTTTTTGCTTGAATTGAATGGACAAAATCAAGGCCGGTTTATCAAAAATAAACAACAAGTAAAGGATTCAGGCGGATATGTGATTAGTTTGTCTCCTGGACTTTTGTTTAGTTATCGCAACCTGATGTTTAAAACCGGTGTTAAGATTCCGCTGATTAATGGTTTAAATGGGAGCAAAAAATTACCTAATAAAGAATTTGTTGTGGCCTTTGAAATCCATTTTCCGCCGCTTTATTAAAAAATCAAAAACAAATGTGAAATTTTAAAGAAAGGAAAACCTCATGAGACAACAGGTAACTATTTTTGTGCTGATTACTCTACTTTTTAGTGGCGTTGTTTTTCTCCATGCACAGCAAGGTAAAGAAAACAAGGTGACACAAAAAAAATCACTTTGCAGGTGGATGGGTTGTCCTGCCCTTTTTGTGCTTATGGATTGGAAAAGAAACTAAATACTCTTGAAGGCGTGGAGAAAATGAACATTCGCTTAAACGACGGCCTGGTGATTTTGTACGTGAATCCCCAGACCAAAATCGATTCTTTACTATTAAAGAAAAAAATAGATGAAACAGGTTTTACGCTAAAAAAATATGAGATTACCATGCCAGAACAACCAAAAATTGCCAGTCCTGATAAGAACTAAAAGCATGCGCCCAAAAATAATTCAATTTTTTACTTTGTTCACTTCTACCGGCACGCTCCTTTGTTGTGCCTTACCAGCAATGTTAGCTGCTATTGCCTGTGGCACGGCTATAGCATCGATGCTTAGCATTTTCCCCTGGCTTATTTTCCTTTCTCGTCATAAAAGCTGGATTTTTCTGGTAGCTGGTATTTTGATTGCTGTTAGCGCGTTATTTGCCTTTCGTCCCCAAAACAAATTGGTTTGCGCTATAAATGGTGGTAAAACCTGTGCCACAGCCAGTGGTTTCTCAAGATTTATCCTTTATGTCTCGTTATTAATATATTTTACTGGATTTTTCTTCGCTTATTTGCTTGTCCCCATTTTACGCTTGTTGGAAAACTAATGTAAATTGAATAATCATTTAATAAAAAAAAAAATGCTACATCTTTGTGTCTTGTCTTGCTTGCGCCTTTCAAAACCGGCCTTATTCCGGGATTTGCTTAATCCGGAATGGATTTAAAATGAAAAAGATTTACTTAAAAAAGCAATGAAATGAACCGAGAAATGTCATTATCTGTGCATGTGATTGATACATAGATGATTCTTTAACAACGCCTTAATACTATATTTAAAATTGAAGGAGACGTTCTGCGATCTCTATTTAAGGTTTCCTTAAAGGCACAACAGTTAAATCTATGGGTAAATTTTGGCATTGGTAACTTCCCAAGCGTTTGATATAAGGTATAATGCAAGTATTTTTCGTTTTTAAATCCGTATGCCTTTTTTGATAGTCAATTTGGCTTGGTTATTAAATCCCTCCACAACACCAGAAGATAGCCGTGGATTTGTATCGAACCAATTCATGATTAATTCATTTTTTTCTGTAAGCATTTTAGAATTTTTTTTCATAGGACCAAGTTTTGTTCGGTTTGTCCGTGTACACCATTTTTTTTTAATTTCTCAGCAGACTTTTTATATTTGTAATCCCAGAAACGCAAAAAATCTTTTTTAAGCAAATAAGCCTTAATCAATTTTAGATCTCTCTTTAAAAAGTCTTTTAGTTTAAGAAATTGCTTTGATGTTAAATTTTCCTCACGCTTTAACAAAAACCAACGAGAATGCTTCAAATATTTTTGACTCTGATAATTCAAACGGTATTCTTCTCGACGAATTGTATCGATCGCTTCATTAAATTTTTTCATAATGTGAAATCTGTCTAATATATTCAGATCCCGGGGAGCCTTCTTTTTGATTACCTTAAGATAGGGCTGCCACATATCCGTACAAATATATTTAATCGATAGATTTCTTTCTTTTCCCATAAATCAAAAAAACGCAATAAAGTTTTTGACGTACAATCTTTACCCCACCATAACAAACGCTTACAATGCTGATCTATTTGATGTCCTAAGGTAATATAATTATGTCCCTTAGAAACCTGTCTGGCCTCCGGACAGGAATGAATTTCATCTATGCCGATTTGAATATATCTTGTCCAAAACTCTGGTCTCTAAGCCAGATTCTACTCCACCGGATCCTCCGGACAACCATTTTATCCTGAAAAATGCATTCAACCAACTCGTTTTGAATACCTCTGCAACTTAAGTCCAGCTTAATCTTTTTGCCCAACTGCCAATAAATATTTTGTAGGTATTGGTGATGCGCTCTTTACCATTCGCCCATGGCAAATCCTCTGTTAGAACTCCATGGACCTTACAATGCACTCGCCGGGGTCGATAGGAAAATAGACCGAAAATCCCCAAATCGGTACATATGAAAACAAGCGCGGCTTTCTCGCAGTATCATAAGTCGAACAGCGCTTTAAACAAATCGGACATTTCCCTTTGCTACCCGCGCGATGAGAAACTTCAATGATTAGGCATTCTTCAAAATCTTGTACACCTTAATATATTTTTTATAGACAAATAATGAATACTTTTCTATATTGTTTAATAATGTTTTGATGCGCATCTTTCTCCCCAAAATTTATGTTTGTGGTAAACAAAATTTCGAAGATTGATGCTCATCTTTCAATCTTTTTTACCCCCAGATTTACCAAGAGAACCAAACCTTACTTTATAAGCAGGGCTTTTTCAACCCTGTACCGGCCGTTGGCCGTCAATTTAAAATAATACAGCCCAGAAGCATATTGGTTCGCCGTCCAGTTTACCGAATGGTTTCCGGCAGCCAGCCGCTTCTGGCGGAGAAGATCGGCCACCTTTTGCCCCTTGGCATTAAAAACCGAAAGGGACACCGAAGCGGGAATTTCTAAACTAAACTCTAAAGTGACCTGTGGATTAAACGGATTGGGGTAAACTTTTAAGATTTGGAACGAACGCAAAACTTGCGGATCGTTTTGCGCCAAAGCCGAAGGCACTTCGTTTTTGTCGCATAAAATCCAGTTATCCTCATCCAGGCCCAGTTGCAAGGGCTCCTGCGGTACTTTTAGAACAAACTGTTGCGTTTGCAAAGAGTCCCAGACCACAATCACCGTGTCAGCGCCGGCCATGTGCACAAAAACATCAATGGGCATCCAGAACAGGCCGGTGTTGGTTTGCGTTTGTTTAATGGTTAAATCAATGCGATATGCCTGGCCTTCATTGACGCTATTCCAGCTATATTCATATTGCGGGTAATATTCGCCGTAAATCCATTGTTGAAAAAACTTGTCCAGCTTTAAGCCGGAAACTTGTTCGCACACTTCCTGAAAGTCTTCGGTAACAGCGGTGGCGTACTGGTAGCGTGTGTCGGCGTAGTAGGCCTGCAAAATGTCGAAAAAGACCGAGTCGCCCACCACATGGCGCAGCATGTGTAAAACGTAAGCTGCTTTTGAGTAGCTCAAATTGCCATCAAAAATTTCGTCTTCGTTTGTGTCGTCTTCCACGTAAATGGTGCCCGGGCCTTTGTAAGCATCGCCCGAAATTTCATCAAAGTAGCCCTCCATGCCTTCGTCGTATTCACGCCACAGGGCTTCGGAATAGGTAGCAAAACCTTCGTTTAACCAGATGTGGTGAAAGTTGCGGCAGGTGATCATATCGCCCCACCATTGATGCGCCAGCTCGTGGGCAATCAAACCGCTGCCAAAGCCGCCCAGGCTGGAGCAGGTTTGATGTTCCATGCCGCCGCCCCACAAAAATTCTGCATGGCCGTATTTCTCTTTTACAAATGGGTACTCGCCAAAATAGCCGGCAAAAGCGGTGAGCATCTCTTTGGTCAGAGAATAATTGTACCTGAAGGCATCATTTTCGTAATGGTCGGGATACATAAAAAATTCAATGGGCATGGTATCGCCATCCAGGGTAAGGTAGGTGTCTGAATATCGGTAATACTCATAACCTGTTACCGAAATTAGATAGGATACAATGGGGTAGCTTTCGTGCCAGTAAAAGGTGGTTTTCAGGTCTTTCGTTTCCTGCTTTTTTAGCAGGCCATTGGAGGCCACAATCATACTTTGAGGAACGGTAATCACAATATCGGCGCTATCGGCCTTGTCTTCCGGCACGTCTTTACAGGGCCACCATTCCCGTGCGCCGTAGGGCTCGCTTAAACTCCAGAAATGGGGCTTGCCGTTGTAACTGGTAAAAACAAAAGCATCGGATCCGGTTTGCGAAGGATTGCCGTGGTAGTAAACCCGCAACGAAAGGGTATCGCCAACTGTGTAATCTTTTCCTAATTGAATATTTAGTAAGTGATTTTGATGACTGAAGCTTAACGGATTCGAAGCGTGGACAACGGAATCCACCACCATATTGTCATGCAAATTCAATTCAATGTAATTTAACGCGCCATCAACAACTTGCGCCTTAACCTGAACATACCCCGTAATCATTTTTCGCAACGGATCAATTTCCAGATTTAATTTGTAATAGGAAACATCAAATTGTTGTTGGTTGGGCGTGGCCGTCTGTGTTTGCTGCAATTTATAAAATGCGCGTTTACGATTCTTAATCTCTACCAAATGCGGCGAGGCAGACTGGAAAATTTCTCCGTATGGTTGCGCCAGAGTAGAAACAACAAAAAGTAGAATCATCAACAAAAAACGCATAGTATATTGCCTCCTGAATTGCCTGCTGAAAAATTCGCTTTAAGATATTTACAAATGGCTAAAAAGGGCATTGATGTAGGTCTCTTTCGAACAGAAATTAAAACAAAAAAGTTAAATTTTTCATAACGGTTTAAACATCAATAATTTGTAAGTTTAAAGTAAAATAATGGCCTGGATATCTGGACCGGGCGAAATTGTAAGATTGTTACAAAAGGGAAGCGCGGCGTTTTTCTTAAAGAAAATTTTAGTTTAATCAGGACTTATTTTTATAATAAATTCTTTATCTGTTGAAAGAAAATAAGATGAGGGGAGGATTATAATCGGTAAAGCAAAATCTTAACTTTTTGTCCTGTATATTGTATTTGATCATCTTAGAAATGGATAGCGATTTGATAAACTTCTTAAATAGAAATGGTATATGTAAATTGGAAGCAATTGAAAAAATTGAACCACCATATAAAAAATCTATATGAAAGGATTATGCATCTGATCAATAAAACTATGAGTATAAAGGGAAAATAGGTATAGATGAAAAACAGCCAG
>JAJRVW010000148.1 GCA_024277115.1 Calditrichota bacterium | reverse complement strand
ATGGTGGTAAACTCAAAAACATCACGCGACAAAGCCGGTTTTATTGTTCTTAAATAAAGTATATCGCCCGGGCCGGGATTTGTCGTATCTGCAACGTTTGTACTAATGCCCAGTTTTAGCTGCCACGTGGTAACCAGGTTTCCATCCTCATCTTCTTCCAAAAAGTAAACTATATCTTTAAACCTTCGGCCATCCGAGTTATAGCTAAGCTTACCGGGATCTGCATTTCCAAACGGGAAGGGGTCTTTTTCGTTAAAAGCAAACTGGATTTTTTCTCCGCTCATCAAATTGGTAATCGTAAAGTTTACCGGTTTCACTTTAGTGAACGTACCAAATGCTGTAGATGTATCGATACCCACTTCACCAAAATCTACACGATAGTCATCTGGGGTTATCCTCCCGGTGGTCCCGCTATAATATGTTGAAAACTCAGCGGCATATATGCCTTCCTTCTCAAAGCCGCTCGCAGAAGTGTCATACTTTACCATACGTGGATTCTGTAAATTAAGAATAAAACCCTCAGTTACGGGAAACTTCGTATCATTAAGGCCTCTTTCTGTACTGTCCAGCAAAACGGTGCCCGTTGTTATATTTTCTAATGTAACGGATGTGGTGACAAGCTGTTTTTTCTTATCAAAACTAACGGGTATTACCGCGTCTTCAAAAGTAACCCGATATAAATTATTATCCCTGATTGCCGGAGAATCATAAACCTCCATGCTAAGAACAGCACTTGTGTAACCTTCAGCTAATTCAAAAGTAAGATCTGCCGGGGCTTCTTTGTAGCCCGCAGATGACGCATTGGGCGTAACAACAGCAATATTGGAACTGGACGACTGAACATCCCCGGTAGTCCTGTCGATGAGTATGCTGTAATTATTTTCTGCCGGAGAAATCAAATTTGCGGCATCTCCACGATCGTAAGCGGCCAGATAGTAAAAATAGCGTTGACCGTTCACAACTGTAGTATCAATCCATTCATGTTGGAGTCCGGTATCATCACCAAGGTAGAATTGTATTCCATCAATCACACCAGGTGAAAGCCCCCGTATACCATTCTCAAGATCAAACTGAACCAGGGGCACCATTAATTTTTCATCGCCAAAGGCATTTGTAATTTGGGTCATATCTTTAAAATTTACACCTGTACTGCGGTAAATCCGGTAGCCCTCAAAATCTTCGCCGGTCAAAGGGTCTATCGAGAACTCAGCTATGTCGTCCCAATAAAGCTTAACATGTCCGTTTCCAGGCACCGCGCTGAGGGTTGGGCGCTCGGGCGCTTTATAAAATTGATAGTTGGCATCGTATGCTTGTTGTGCATGATCTTTTGTCCGCCTTAAACCATCTAGTTTATAGTTAAACAAGAGTGCGCCGGAGAAACGTTCGATTTGCCCGGGAGGCAGAGGGAAATAGCCTGAGCCCATAAATGAGACCTCTATATTAAGCTCAGAAATGCCTTCAATTCTACCTGGCACTGTTACATTCCATAACTTTTCATCTTCCCAAAGAAGATAGGATGTCCAATCTGATGTGGCAAAATAGGATGTCATCCCAATCATATCACTCTCGGTAATATCTGTTGCGTCAATGCGTGGCTCGCCTGGTCCATCATGGACTATAAGGCTATCCCCGATCCATTGATACTTACTTGTAGGGCCACCAGAATCTTCGCCGTAATCACCCGTGCCGGCTTTACCGTCCACGCCTACATCATCCAGAAAATTCCAATCGGCGTCATTGTCTATACCATCCTTCCGGCTCTCATCGATCATCGGGTTGTTTTTTCCTTCTCCGGTAAAAAAATCTATTGCCAGGTTATTTTCGTAAATATAGCTGAATGCACCATTCTCGACTTCGGCCCCATTATTCTCATCGATTAGCCCATTTAGGTTGTAATCAAAATTATTAAAGGGTATTTCGATTAAATCTTTTCCTGGCCAGAATTTTTGAAGACGGCCTGTAAAATCGATGATTAAAGTATCCCCGGAGAAAATATTAGGATTGGAAAGTTTTAAACCCTCAAGTGTATTCAAGCTTCTCTTATAGGTCTTATAATCAACAACAACAATTGTATCGAGGCTGTTCAAAATACCCCGGTCGAAATCTGATGCCGAGCTTATCCTTTTTCCAGTCCCTGTTGCGCCGGCATTTTTTCCTGTCTCACCATCCTGATCATTATCTATACCGTCAAATTCATTGCCCGGTGTTTCAAACAGGGCATATCCCGCATAAGCAATCGGGGTAAAATAAACGCCAACACCTTCATTGACCCATTTTGCATCGTACATATAAAACCAATCTTCCTCTTTCTCAAAATTATTTCTATCGGGGCTACCGTCCCATTGCCCGGCAAAGGGACCGCAATCAATATCAGGAAGCATGGCAAAATTAACTTTGTTCAATGCCTTGGTGCCAATATTTTCAATATCGTAGATTGTAAATAAAACATCCTCAACCAAAGGATTGGACCACTGCAAATAACGGTAATATATTCGGAAACCAACTCCCCTGCGGTCCACGTCCGTCGAATCCGGGTGATAAACAAAATCTCCTGCATCATTTTGGTAATCATCGGCAACCCAATAACTTTCCTGGTCAGCCTTAATCTGTCCCTTTCCAAAATAGCCATTCCATTCCCCCGGCCAGCCTGGGTCAGGGTCGTTCATTTTATCAGGCCAATAGGTGGGCCAGGTTTTTTTAAGATTACTCAGTGCGGGCGAGGCCTCTCCTTCCGGCAGGCTCATAAGCGCTTGGTTAATAAACCCTGGAAGCGGGGTTATCGTTTGCCACCTTCCATCTTCAGCCAAATCACCCCGGCCAAGATCAGCGCCCGGTGTTGTTGAAGCACCGTGAGACTCAGAAACAATGGTTTGGATAATACCATCTTCATCACGGATTTCGGCCATAGGCAAGAGAACTATTTTTGTCAGGTATAACCGGTTTGAGTTAACCGGCCACTCACCTGGAAAATCCGTTGTAGAAGCCCGTCCTCCCCGATAGCCAATCTGGCCATCATTGCCAAAAGATGTCCGTATCTGATTTCCATCGTGGATACCCCTGCGGTGATAAAACATATCGCCATGGAGCTCATCTATTGCCTTCTTCTGCGCCTCTACCGGGAAGGTGAATCCTGCTATCAAAAAAATTATTAATAAAGTTATTTTCATTTTTTTACCCGCTTAATTAAAAGTTTAAAATATAGCTAAGCTGAATCTCCCTCGGCGCCTGATACCAATTAGGGTTTAGATAATATTGCTCCAGGGAACCAATCCGGTTAGGGATATAAGATGTAACAGCTGTGGTAAACTTGGCCGTTCCTGTATCACTATAAACATTTAGTTCACCCCTTTGGTCAAATAAGTTGTAAACACGGATAAACAGTTTATGGGAAAAAGCGCCTGTTTCGAACAGTACTTTATCCACACGTAAATCGACCTGGCTATTTGACGGCCTTCTCGCAATATTTTCACGCCATCCCCTAAATTTATTATCTTGTGCGACCTGTATTAAAGAAGGGGCAGGCGTATATGGGAACCCACTGTTATATTTCCCAATTATGGAAGAAACCCAGCCATTATAGCGATATGTAAATATTGTATTAACACTATGCCTGCGGTCATAATCCATAAAAATTAGTTTTTTGGCAGGTTCCTGATTATTGGCCAAAGCGTTATATGCATCTCCCGGGTCGGAATATGTACCTTCCGCCACCTGATATGTATAATCTAATGTTGCTGTTAGATTATTGGAAGGGCGGGCTTCGAACGCAAGTGTTATTCCCCTCACATTGGCATAGTCCCTATTTTCATATTGTGCATATTTTGTAGTCTGTGCATGCCGCGTATTAAACAAAGGGGAGATACCTATCCAGTCACGGATATCCTTATAAAACAGAGTTACATCGAGCCCTATGCTTTGACCTATTTGCGATTGCAAACCAATTTCATATTGAACTGTCTGTTCGGCCCTCAAATCGGCATTGCCAAACCTTTGAAGCTGGTTACCAACATTGAGCTTGTAATCCGGACGGGTGTTTCCCCCACTGCCATATAAATACTGGGCTTCCGGCATTTGAAAGAAATGTCCATAAGAGAAATGGATGACACCTTTTTCACTTATGGGGTAAGCAATACCTATACGCGGGCTTAATTGAACTTTAGGCTTAACCCTCTTTTGCATTAGTTTTCGCCGTTGTTCCGGCGTGTAGCTATTTGCGGCCTCATACGCCTTCTTATCAGCATTTGAGAGGCCAATATAGTATGCTTCATCCCAAGCGGGCCCTTTCCATTCCGGCCTAAAGGGATTGTAAATATCCGGGTCTGCCGTATCGACGGGTTTAATATAATCAGGGTCAAAATAATCTATCCTCAAGCCGATATTAACAATAAGTTGATCGAACTCCATTTTGTCCTGTAAGTAACCCGATATTTCGATGGGACTGCGCGTAAATTTATTGTTCCAGATAGAAGAAGTTGAAGGAACATCCGGCTCGAACGGTACAATATCCTTGCCATCTGCGCCTACTTTAGGCCTTAGGGTAAACGCTTCACGGTTTATGGTATGAAAAATGGCCTCAATACCTCCTTTTAATAAATGGTTGTTTGAAACCTGACTGGTTAAATCAAATTTTCCAAGCCAAAACTTATCACTGTTATAATTATAATTTTGCGGTGTATACCTGTCACGAAAAGATGATGGCACCCTTGTTGAGCTCACAGTTGGGTCTAAATAGCCGGTTGTACTGGAGGGGTCTATAATAAACTCAAACCTCCAGCTATTTTCCCTTGCATTGGAAAGAATAGCTTGCTTTTCCTCTTCTGTTGTATAAAATCTATCTTCAGGAATTTCTTCACCTCCCAGGCCATCTGTTTTATAAACACGGATAAAATACTTAGGTGTTAATGTTGGATCAGAATACAGGTAACTTTCACTTTCCGAATAGTAATTGCTCAGTTTCAATTCATAAAAGGTACTGGGGGCCAATGAATGGTTTACAGAAATAATTTGTGACATACTCCTATTTATTCTTTGCCTGCCGGATTCAGGTACATACCGTTCGATCACCCCTGTGTTATGGTCGATATCCGAAGAATTGAAAAAGGTAGAATAATCAATCTTAAGGCCAGAAAACGGGCGAAATGTTATTTTAGCCTGAAGGGAAACATTTGTATTTTGGCGTAAAGCAACAAGCGAACTGTCTCCGGGCAACCCCTGAGGCGTATATAGATTTCTACCATAAATATAACCATTATCCTTTCGGTAACGGCCGCTTACAAAAAAGTTCAGGTTTTTTCCTAAAAAAGGAACCGGCCCTGAAAAGGTACCACGCACATCGTATTGCGGACGAATTGACGTTAAAGGATTGTTTGATTCGGCAACCATAGCGGTTTGGCCTGTTTCCGGATCTGTTTTAGGACCAAAGCTTTTCATTACGCTGTAGGTGTTGCTTCCACTCAAATAAGAAGCTGCCTGGGCCTGGATTTGACCAGAATAATTTTTACTTCCTTCTTTTGTGATAATATTTATAATACCAGACATGGCCTTTCCATATTCAGCATTAAACGTACCGCTTATCAATTGTAGTTCTTGCACGGCATCTGTTTCGACTTCAATGCCCTGGCTCCCATCCAGATCTGTAATTGAAACACCGTCGACCATATACAAAGTTTCGCCTGTCCTCCCGCCACGTACATGTATTCCACCGTCGCCTTGTATAACACCTGCTTGTAGGTTTAGAACCTCGTCGATACTTTGCACGGGCATTTCCGCAATATCATTTGCACTGACAGTCGACATAGAGCCCGTCAGGTCCTTTTGAATTAATTCTTTTTCAGCTACAATCACGATGGCATCCGTTTTGAGAAGTGCGCTACTTAGTAAAAAATCAATTTTTGTGGTCCTGTCTGCATTAATTTGTATCTTTTGAATAATTTCTTCTGAATATCCCACATATACTGCTTTTACAGTATATGTACCCGGAGGAATATTAATTATAAAATATTCGCCTTCTAAATCTGTCGAAGCTCCCAAATAGGTACCCTCAAGCAGAATATTTACACCGGGAAGTGGCTCACCACTTTCTGCATCTGTAACCCTTCCAGCCAATTTCCCTGTTGTTCCGGCAATCAAAAACTGGCAAAATAATATGAAAAAAAACAAAACCATAAGTAGTAAAGAATGCGGTTTTGTATTCATAATTAATCTCCATTTAAATTTAAATAACTTCATTCATTATTAATTTAGCACTGAGCCATAGACAAGTTTATCGTCTTTTGTAAGGATTGGAAATCCCGGCACAATTTGATTATATGGAACAAACTGTTGCACAGTGGTAATATCTGTGTGCGTTAGTTTTAATTTTTTTAACAACTCGATATTAATTTCAATTTTATCTTTATATTTTCTGTTAAAACTTTGGATGTACGGATCAGCCAACTCATGAAAGTTTTGTCCTTTTTCCGAAGTGTTATTTTTACCCTGACTGGCGATAAGCTTGCCGCGGTGCTCCAATGCAAGATAAGAGTCCTCCCACATAGCTGTTTTTCTTTGAACGGTCATCAATTTATCAATATTCTGCCGATAGGCTTCTTTGGTAATAAAATGATCCTGAATTAAATCGACAATAGCCAGCCTGAACTGCTGTATAAATTCATTAGGCCCCATGTCGGGCTTACGAAATACCAATGGATGTTTCGACAATGCTTTTTTAAAATCAATAACTGTCCAGCTTTCATCATCCACTATAAACATAGTTTTTTCAGAGGCGAAATCTATATCCTGTACAAGTGTTGCATAATATTTATCTGAGTTATGGTTATCGCGTGAGATATTCTTGTCCAGATTTAGCTTTTCAGCCCACAGTTCTGCCACTTTGGTTGTTATTTCAGGTACAAATTGAATTTGTTTCCCCTTCATTAACCGGGCAATGAATTTATTCCAACGTATATTGTTTTCTCTTTCCAACAGCCGTTCTTTTACACGAACCCGGCGCATTAAACCCCGTGTTTGTGTAGGAACAGGTTCATAGAATACGTTTTTTATTTTTAGCACCATATATTTTGTTTCCCTCAACCTTACAGGCCCTATTATATCGCCTGTACGCCATTCCTTGGAAAAAAGTGTATGGTGCAAGGAAGGAAACTCGGGATCATCGTATTTTAGCAAATGTCGTGGAAATCCAGTCATCGGTTTAAGGGTATTAAACAAACTATCTTTCAACTCCGGGTTCTTCAACATGTTTTTTTCAAAAGCAATGGCATCATCCATTTGTGGATTGTAAAACTCAACATCATAAACAAAACCTGCCAGCTTAAAAGTGGAGTCAATTTCTGCAGGGTCCAGGTCTTTCTCTGTCAGGGCCATTCTATTTAATAACTCCTCGCGCATATACTGCTCTTTCCTGCCCTGAATAAATGCCTTAAAAAGGGGACTATTTATTAAACTACTCTTTGATTTTTCTTCTAACGCAAATAATTTTTCGGTTATAAGCGTATTTAAAACGATCCTTTTGTCTCGTTCCTGCCCAGAGTTGCAATACGAGGGACGCGGGGTCATCTCTGCCCGGTTTAAAAATTCTTCCATAGTAATCTCTTTATCTGCAACGCGCGCTAAAATATCCGCATCATCATGTTCTGAACAAGAAAATACTATTAAAAACAAGTAAGGGAATAAGAAACATTTCATTATGAAATTCATGTTATAACAGGACCTCTTTGGTAGACTAGGGTTTGCCAAATACCTTAATTTCATTTATTATTATTTCTTTTTTTGTAATAGAGTTAGCGGTTATTTTTATATACCTATATTTCTTCGCTTTAGTATTTGATTTTTCCTCGATATAGGTTGAATATATTTCTGCCCCTTTTATACCATGCTCTATAAATGTCTCATAGTGGCTTAATGAGTCGCTAAGCATATCATAATTAAGAGAATTACTGCTTCCCTCAATTAGGAAAGAATACTCTTCTCCACCAAAAAGAGCCAACGAAACCCGGTTAATATCCATGTTTTTCCCAAGGTCAATTTCTACCCACTGTGGTAGTGAAATAGCTTTCCAGCTTGTCTGCATGCCGGGCGAAGCATCCTTTTCGGAATTAAAGACCCCATCTACCAAGTTTTCAGAGGAAAACCCATCCACGGTATCTGCTGAAGTTTTTATTTTTTTATGTAATGCAAGGTTTTTATTGCTGCCAATTATTACTTCACCAACTGCGATTTTATTTTCCCCAACAAAATGATCTTGATACGAAGGCGTTCCCTGATAATCATATATACTACTTGAAACATCTTCACTACCATTTATAGTACAGGTTTTGCTTTTTAAGACCGAGAATACAATAGGCACACCGCTTTGGGCGCTATTTATTTGTAAGTTCTGTTTTATATTACACCAAGTAGGTACAACGATTAATTCAGCCCCTTCTTCTACAAGTTTTTTTGTAGGCTCGGTAAACCAAAAGTCCCAACATATTAAGACGCCGACTTTCCCAAAGTCTAAGTTAAAAACAGGAAAGGAAACTCCCGGTGATGCCCACTTCTCCTCCGGAGGCAAATTTACTTTTCGATATTTACCCACAAAGTTCCCTTTTCTATCAATAACAATTACAGAATTATAGAAACTATCATACTCTTTTTCTACAATTTGGAAGATTATGTTTATTTGGTTTATTTTTGCAGCCTTCTTCATTGAATCTAAAACAATACTGTTACTTAAATCCTGAACCCCCTTTTTAAAATAGGTTCCCCTGAACAGGTACTCTGGCAATACTATCAAATCCAACCCAAGCTTTTCTGCCCCGGCCTCAGTGATAAGTGGGAGGACTTCTTTAATTTTTACTTGAAGGGGTTTACTAAACCTGTGTGTTTTCTCCATTGAAACAGCACCGACCCTTGCAGTACGGCTATCTGCATATCCTGCTGTACAAAATACAATACATAATATTAAGAATTTAATTATCATAGAACCTTTAGCTGGTGCTTTTAAAAAAATTGACCCTGAAGTACATGTAAATTCAGGATCAATTTTTGTAAAGTTAAAATAATACCTTCTAAGAGCAGAACCCAATTTCATCTTAATTAAGGTTCTATATTCAATCCTTAGAAAGATTTAACTCTAATTTGGTTTAAGA
Organism: Calditrichota bacterium; assembly: GCA_024277115.1. Lineage (GTDB taxonomy): Bacteria > Calditrichota > Calditrichia > Calditrichales > J004 > JABFGF01. The sequence goes on along the minus strand of JAJRVW010000148.1, from coordinate 33,360 downwards.
AAAATTGCTAACTTACAATGGTTTAATCTCCCCAATACTCTCGTTCCGAAGCTCTGCAGCGGAACGAGAGAGGAGATTGACATAACCTAATCCACTTTATTTAACCAACATCATTTTCTTTGTCTGAATGAAATCCCCTGACTCCAAAGTATAATAATATACACCGGATGAGAAGTTCTCAGCATTAAGCGTGACTTTATATGTGCCGCCTGAAAGCTCTTTATCAATCAACGTGCCTACAAGCTGCCCAAGCGCATTATATACCTTTAGTGTTGTTTGTCCCGATTTTTTCAAACTAATGGATATTGTTGTCTGCGGGTTAAAAGGGTTTGGATAGTTTTGCGATAATTTTATGGCATCAGGCACATTGGAAGTTTTATCAATTATGGCAGTCGCATCTTTCATTACCCATGATATGGCCGCATTAATTAGCTTATAGCCATCATCAGTAATATAGTCATTTGCCGCGGCAAAAACCCCAACTAACGCAGCCCTGTTTTTAGTAACAGTTGAGTCTGATTCGCCTAATACAGTCCCTTCTTTATTCCAGACTGTCGTACCTTTATCAACACCCATAACAATTGTTTTTTCAGGGTCTAATGAAGAAACTGCAATCGGGATATATTGTATTTCAGGAACTGTAAAGGTTAAGATATCCCAGGCATGGCTATTGGATACAAGTGTCACTTCGGTACCACTACTAAAACCAGCCGATAACTCGTGGCCTGTATCATCAAGGATCAATATATTATTAGCCACACCAAGCTGTGTACTATCCTGAAAAAGCGTTCCATAGCCTGTGTCGGCAGCGGCGGTTGTCCATCCCAAAACCTCTGGTTTGGTCAGCCATCCTTCTAACATTACCATAGGACGAGGGATAGAACGGATACCCGGCCCTTCGCCATATTCCCAGGGCCAGCTTGAAACAGATTCACTGACAAACAAGAAATCAAATTGCTCTAGGTCGCTCATAAATAACGTACTGTCTACAAAATCACGGGCATTAAGCAATGTTAAATCATAATTTTCGCTCAATCTGTCATATAAAAGGGAATCATTATCATTCCATCCCTTTTTACTAAAAAATCCTACTGAGTATTCTTTTTTTGGCAACACCCATTTTATCGCGGCATCGATAAGCTTGTAGCCATCATCTGTAATAAAATCATTTGCACCGGCAAAAACACCAACTAATGCAGCCCTGTTTTCAGTAACCGTCGAATCAGACTCACCCAATACCGTACCTGCTTTGTTCCAAACAGTCGTACCTGCTTCAACACCCATAACAATTGTTTTTTCAGGGTCTAACGACGAAACCGCAATTGGAATGTAATCTATTTCAGGTACTGTAAAGGTTAAAATATCCCAAGTATGGCTGTCGGTAACCAGCGTTACTTCGTCGCCACTATTAAAACCAGCCGATAGCTCATGACCTGTGTCATCAAGAATCAATATATTATTGGCCACACCAAGCTGAGTGCTATCCTGAAAAAGTGTCCCATAACCTGTATCTGCTGCGGCTGTTGTCCAGCCGAGAACCTCCGGCTTGGTTAACCAACCTTCCAACATAACCATAGGAACGGGGATAGACCGAATACCAGGGCCATCACCATATTCCCAGGGCCAACTGGAAACAGATTCACTGACAAACAAAAAATCAAATTGCTCAAGGTCGCTAATAAACAATGTACTGTCTACAAAGTCCCTGGCATTTAACAAAGTCAGGTCATACTTCTCTCCTAACTTCTTAAACAACAACGAGTCATTCTCATTCCATCCCTTTTTGCTAAAAAAGCCAGCAGAAAGTTTTGGCTGGGCAAATAAGCTCCCTGCATATAACAAAGAAACAAAAAGCATCATAAAAATACTTTTCTTATACATCATATTATCCTCCAAATGTATTATGGTTAATTAAAATCTAATTCTATTATGTAAAAAATTTACCCTTGATCCTCCTTATTAAAAGTTATCCTCCCCTTTGTTAATTATTGTCTCGATTTTTCACTAGTTTTTTAATGGTCATACAAAGTTTTTTCTTATTTATCGGTTTACTTAACAAGCCCACAGGATCATATTCCTGTGCTTTTGTTGAGTACTTATGAAAATAAGAAGAAATAAATATAACCTTTAAATCCATATCAATAGCATCTAACAGCTCAAAACCAGAACGCCCGGGTAAATGTATATCTAAAAACAATACATCCGGCTTCTCTTCTCTAATAAGCTTGAGCGTATCGCTATAATTGCCCGCTTCACCAATAACTTCAATTTCCTGAAAATCATGAAGAATCATCTTTAGTTCGGTTCGAATAAGCCTAACATCGTCAATGATTAGCGCTTTTAGTCGCTTCATTTATAACCTGTGTAGTAAATTTATAGAAATTGAAAATACAGATATGAGTCTTGAAATTTGTATGGTGCAAATAAAAAATATTTTACCCCTCAAACCAAGATATTAGGATTTAACGGTATAATTAAGTAATAAACGGTCAGCGTAATTTTAAAGCCTAAATACCACACTTGTACTTATAAGAAATAGCGATATTTTACAAATTACCTGCAGGAATGAACCTACTTCTGTGAAATGGAAGCCAATAATTACAGCATTGAAAATTTAATGGTATTACAAACTATCCCATGGTATCAAGATAGAAACGTTGATAAAAATTCATTTGACAATCAAAAAATTATTTTCAATATTTAGCCTGTTTTCCTCTTTATAAACAGACCAAATTTTTAGCATCTCAGACAAAAAAACAGAATCGGTTTTATGATAGCATATTTAAACAAAACTTCGCCATTAAATATTTATTCAATATTCCTAATAGTTCATTTTTGTTTTATAAATTTACAGAATTTGTATGCACAGGAGGATGAATTAAAATTTGAACACTTAACGATTGATGATGGGCTATCACAAAATAAAATCAACTGTATTTATCAGGACAGCCGGGGCTACATGTGGTTTGGCACTAATGAAGGCCTGAATAAATATGATGGTTACGAATTTACCGTGTATGGTAAGGGCAACAACAATTTAGAAAAACTTTCTGATGATTGGATCCAATGTATTTTTGAAGATAGCAGAGGCAATCTGTGGATCGGGACAGGCATTGGAGGTTTAAACTTGTATGATAGAAAAACCAATCATTTTACAACTTTTACAAGTGATTCTTCATCAATAATCCAAATGGGTAACAACAATATTAGGTCTATTATTGAAGACCATCTGGGAAATTTATGGGTGGCAACAACAGAGTCCATCGATATGCTTGACTTACAAAATAAAAAAAGCATCAATTATATTCCCTCACATTTTGGAGATGCCAATTCAGCAAATAGCGCACTTAATACCATCTTCGAGGACAGCGCGAAAAACCTGTGGTTTGGGACTGGTGGCAGTGGTTTGGGGCGCATAAACAGGAAGACTCACACTTTTGAATATTTCCGTCACGACCCTAATAACAAAAGTACAATCTCAGATAATGATGTCTTGTCAATTTATGAAGACAAACAGGGAAATTTATGGATCGGAACCTATAACGGCGGTTTGAACCTGTTTGATCCCAAACGGAAAGAGTTACGTTCATTTTCACCAACCCCAAAGGTACAAGAAAGTCTCTCTGTACAAGCCATCCGGGAAGATGATCAGGGAAACTTATGGCTTGGTACACGTAACGGACTTTATCTTTTCAACACAAAAAAACATACATTTTTTCATTCTGTACACGACCCTCATAATCCATACAGCCTAAACCAGGATAATATTTGGTCATTATTCCGTGATAAGAAAGGGGATTTTTGGATTGGGACGAAAGGTGGGATCAATTATTTAAATACTTCAAATATGTCTTTTGTTCATTTCCGGGCTGATAGTTATGACAACAGACACTTAAATAATAAGCTTATAAACACTATTTATGAAGACAGTTCCGGCGATATGTGGTTTGGTACCGAGGGTGGCCTGAACCAACTTCATAAAAAAAGCGGTACATATACCTATTATACCCATAATCCAGCCGATCCACATAGTATCGGGAGTAATACAGTCACTGCAATTACTCAAGATATCAATGGAAATTTATGGATTGGAACCCACCAGGGCGGATTAAATTTTTTTGATCGTAAAACAAAACAATTCACTAATTATACGCTTAATCCGGATATTTCATTAAACTTCACGTCTGTGAATTCCCTGCTGCTTGACACCAATAATGATATCTGGATCGGGGCTGGGCAAAGTGGTGGCTTGTTTAAATATAATTTTAAAGAAAAAACGTTCATCCAAATACCTTTAGGAACTCCTGATTTAACCCCCAGTGCCCGTTGCATTATCCAGGATAAAAATGGCAATATATGGGTCGGAACAAATATAAATCTTTTTTTTAAAATAAACCCGTCCACCCTAACAAACGAGTCATACCAAATCCCAGGTGGTACGGCAATTACGATAATTACTAATATCCGGGAAGACAAAGCATCTAACCTGTGGATAGGAACCCAGGGTAATGGGTTAATATATTTTAATACAAAAAAAAGAACATTTCACAGATATACCCAAAAAGATGGGTTGGTCAACAATCATGCAATGGCCATTGTTCTTGATAATGAAGAGAATTTATGGATTGGCACATACAACGGTTTATCCAAACTTTATACAAAAACGAAACGGTTCAAAAACTACTATAGAAGAAATGGCTTGCAAAGCAATCAGTTTACGCCTGCTGTTTACAAAACCCAATCTGGAGAAATATTTTTTGGCGGTATAAATGGCGTTACTGCTTTTTATCCGGAGAAAATTGTGGAAGCGCCTTCTCTGCCCACCGTGGTATTTACAGATTTTAAAATATTTAACAAATCGGTTAAAATTGGCAGTAACAACCCTATTCTAAAAAAAAATATCGAAGATGCCCAAGAAATACACCTTTCCTATAAGCACTCAGTTTTTACCTTTACCTATGCTACTTTAGATTATTCTGCCAACGACCGGATTCAATATGCTTATATTATGGAAGGTTTTGAATCAAATTGGAATTACGTAGGAAGACGACGCTTTGCCACCTATACCAACCTTAACCCGGGCACATATACCTTTAGTGTAAAAGCGGCAAAAAGCTCCGGGGAATGGAATAACCAACGTACTTCGATCAGGATTATTGTCTCTCCACCCTTTTGGGAAACATGGTGGTTCCGCTTAATAGTTGCCGCAATTATCTTTCTAGTAATATGGCATTTTTTCGATTATCATAAACAAAAACGTGACCTTTTAAAAGCAACCGCCCTAGCAAACCTGACACAATTAAAGTTGCTGAGAAATCAGATGAACCCTCATTTTTTATTAAATGCCTTTAGTGCAATCCGGGCTCTTGTACTAATCGATAAAAACCAGGCATGGAATTCTGTATCAGAACTTTCAGACTATTTTCGGTACGTCTTGCAAAATTACAATAAAGTTGGGGCATTCTTAAACGATGAAATTGACGCGGCAAAAAATTACATAAACATCCAAAGCCTTTTAAACGAATCACTAAGTATTACCTTCGAGATAGATGATGCCACGCGCGAGTGTATTGTCCCTGCTTTCTTATTTCAACCTTTGATAGAAAATGCAACGAAGTATGGCAGTAATGATGAATCAGGAACTTTAAAAATTAAAATATTTTTAACTTATAAGGCGGGAGCCTTAACAATAGATGTGTGTAATACAGGCCGCTTTAAGCAAGCAGGCGCTAAGACTGTATTTGTTGATAAATCCCATGGGAACTCCATCATTAATATCAAAAAGCGTCTTGAAATTATGTTCAAGGAACATTTCACATTTGAGCTTTCAGAAGAGGATGGATGGGTTCATGTAAAAATTATTATAGATTATGAGAATAGCAGTTTTGACAGAAACCTTCAGACTAAAACGCTGACTGAAACAGCAAATTCATTAAGCGCCTATATTTTTTATTTTTAATCGAAGCGTTCCTAATAATGAGGATTTTGTACATTGTAAGAATCAACCATGAGAATGAGTTAAAATAAAAAAACACCCCCTCGTCTCCGCGCTGAAAGAAGGACATGTTCTTCTTGGCGAACACAGACGGACCATTATTCGGATTGAATGACAGTTAAGAAAAACTACTACACCCCATAATATGAGACAAGGTTTCAATCCCTGGCTGATAAGATTGATTACTACACTTTTTAAAAACTATTCGATGTGCCTTATAACAAACTCGACCTACACCTTACCTAAAAAGGATATCCGCTCTACTTAATAGTAATTTGAAAGGATATCCCTGATTTTTTTATTTTTAAAAAACCTTTTTCTTCATCATAAAGCCATGTGTCACTGTCTTTTACCTTGTTCGGTTTTTTCTCTTTTTTAATATAAAAAATATAGTTGTCCCAGTCTTTGCCATTTACCATCAGCAGTCCATTCTCATCATCAAAACTGATTTTAATATTCTGGTAATCCATACCCTCTCCCAGTGCTTTATGGAAAGTGTATTTACTTTTCCCTTTAGGATAAATCAGTATCGTGATTTTTCCATTGTTAGAAGCATTGCCTATCCCGGTAATGTCATTAGAAATATCCATTGGAATGATGGCGCCTGCCCTTACGAAAACAGGAGCTTGCTTTAAAGCGTAAATTTGTGTTAAACCCGTACCGCCTGTAAAGGTCTTTCCCGACCAAAAATCTATCCAATCATCGCCTTCGGGAAGTGTAATATCAATAGTGTTTTTATCAGAAATAATGGCTTTAAAAAATAACTCATTTCCCAATTTATGGCTATAATTATCAATAGAAGTTTCCTTGAGCAGTGTCCCACCGTTTAGATGCGCATCTACCAAAGTACTAAATATATAAGGAATAAGCTGGCGGTGTAGGTTAACATAATAACGATAGATTTCAGTTGTCTCTTCATCGTGGTACCATGGCAGATGGTTCGTAAATGCTCCGTTTTGACCACCGTTGATCATGGCGGCTGTCATCGCACCAAACTGTGCATAACGGATGAGTTGAGTTTTAGTAGATTTATCTTCATAAAACCCACCCACTTCACATGCCAACGCTCCATATCCAGCGGCCGCAGAAGTATAAATATTGGCGATCTGCAATTTTAACCCTTCATAGTTCCCTTTAAAATCGCCACTCCATCCCAGGCCTAACTTATCAATACTTGCAGCAAAATCACCTTGATGTGAAAAGGGACGCGCCAAGATAATGCCGTCTTGTTTTTTCTTCTTAGTGTAATCATACATATTATCATAATAGTATCTCTTAAACTCCCGAATCGAAATTCTGCCAATGGATGTTGTAAGTGTATCACCAAAGTAGGTGTTATCTTGGCCTAATTTTGCATCAAGCATACTAATTGAATCCGCGAAATAATATTCTCCCTGATCTACTTTCCAGCCATAAACACCTTTAGCAAAAACTTTATCCAAATGAGCGTTCCACCATTTTACAGCCTCCGGATTGGTAAAATCAAGATGCACTCCTTTCCCTTTCCACCAATTGGAAGGCTTACCATTATTTACCACGTACTTATTCTCAATAACAAAATCATAATCAGGTGATTTTTGCACCGGCACATCCCGGGAACTTATATTTATACAACCGGTGAGCCACAGAATTACCTTCACTCCATCGTCATTGAATGCATCAATCATTTGTTCAGGCTCAGGATAGCTGTCTGTGTTCCAATTGAAATCATTGTAACTCAATGACCAGGGACTATCAATAATAATAGCGTCAACAGGAATGTTGTTTTCCTTGTACTGTCTCACCAACGACTGCGCTGCTTTTTGGGTATTAATACTATCTTCCCATACCACATGGCCTAAAGCCCATTTTGGTGTAATAGGTGGATTAGGTTGCGCAAAAACTATTTGGGATACTGAAAATACGATGAGTAGAATGATTCTTTTTAAAAATATTTTTTTCATATCAACCCAATGCTATAGTTCGTTAATATCTGTTTGTGCAATCATGTTTTTCTAAACTCAGCTTTCCCACTTGCAAAGCTCCAATAATTATTTTTTCCTCCGTGATACCGCCAAAATAACAACTTAAAATCCATTGATCGTCCACAAATAAGATGACCTTTTATGATTGTCATTTTCCGCCAAAAAGAGAATACCGTCTTCGCCGATTGCAATATCATGTATCCTTGCCGGACGGTTTCCCCGCTCATCCTCTATCCTCTCCAGCAGTACAATTTCATCCTCTCCGGGCCGCCACCTGAACAGTTGCGTATCCCCCTTTATTCCTCCCCCGCCGTAAAGAACGCCATGCCTGTCCAGGGTCAGCGCCGGCAATCTGCCCGCCGCCATTACATGGGCTATTTTTTCCACCCCCGGCTCACGGGTATCGATGCGGCACAGGGTACCGGCGGTGGTACCGGCATAGATATATCGTTCTCCGTCATAGACCATGGCGTCGCAAAAGCCCAGGTCTTCCTTATGACGTGTCTGATCCCGGTGAAAAGTGATCTCCCTTTCCTGTACGGGATCGGGGACCTGTTGCGGTTTGTCATCCCTGCGGGAAAGGCCAAACTCAAACCAGTCAAAATGATCCGTATCGGGATGATAGCGAAACAGGCGTACGGGCGTTTGACCGGCCACCTCGTCAAAGGCACGGGTTTCGGCACAGGTGCCCCACAGATAGCCCTCCGCGTCCACCACACCGTTATGCGGCTGCACCAGGCTGGTGGCATTGGTGATGTAAGCCAGGTTGCGGCAGGTGCCACTTTCCATGTCATAACAAACCACAAATTCCGCGGGATAGGTAAAGCAGTAAATTTTACCGCGCTTAAAATCCGCGGCAATGGACTGAATATAAAGCGAGGGAAAAGGAATGGCCAGCTGGGTGTACTCCCCGCTCTTCGGATCGTAGCGCATCAGCTTGCCCCCGGGCGCTTCATGTTGTTGGTCGATATCATGTAGAAGCGATGTTCCAAAATAAAAACATCCGTCATCGGGGTTGCGCAACAGACACCTGTGCACCTTGGAATCAAACTTATCCGTCCATTGCCGGGCCCCGAGTGATTCAAAACGATCTTCACGCGGATGAAAACGGTATAGTAAATCCCCGTCCATGGCATTAAGACCACAGTAAAGCGCCCCTTCCTCCGCGCTCCAGGTGATGGCATCGAAGCTGATCCACCCCTTGCGCCACCGTTCATCGTTATATAACTGGCGGTAACTCCATCTGCCTTCGATTTCCGACTGCCAGTTATCAAATTGTTCATTCAGCAATATATGTGACCGGACCCCGATGTTTTCCATAATTCGGACATGCTCCCTAAAACCGCTACTCTTTAATTAGCGTAATGATCATATATACCGGAAAATCCGGCACTTTAAGTGTGGTACGGTTGTCACTTCCGGTAAAAGGGATATTTATGTCACCTTTTTTATCCGGCGAAACCGCGACCGCTTTTTTTATCCGGCCTTTATAGTGCAATGTTACCCCGGAAACCGCGCTTTCATGATTGTAATTAAACAGATGAATGATATCACGGTCCCCGCGTGTATCATGGGAAACACCCACCCACTCCGGTGCCGAAACACGCAAGGGCAAATCCCTCGCGGCCACACTGTAAACTGCGGATTCGAGTTCATCTGCATTTTCTGGCATCACCCAAGTGGTGTAATAGCCTAATTTTATTTCACCTACTGGCCGGATCAGCTCTGGGATATATTGAACCCGTCCCTTCCCATACCTGAAAGAGAAAGCAGCCTTCACGGGCTCCGCTCGTCCCGATTCCAGACGCATTTCCCGAATAAGACTGTTCTTCCTCAACCGCCGCCAGCCGTCATATTTTCCGCTTTTTCCTGTGGCCACCAGTCCGCCCCCATTTTTTACAAAGATTTTGATGGCGGTAACCGTCTTATCATTTAAACTTTCCTGATTGGCCAGCACAAGCACACTGTAATTTTTTAAGCGATCTAAATGTTCGTCATAAATTATATCAAAGGGGATTTGACTCTGCTGCAAAACCTGTTCCGCCATGTTTACGGAAATATGCGTATCACGCGTGTTATAGGCCATCGAGGGATAGCTTCTGAGCAGAGCCACCTTTTCCGCGCCGCGCATTCCCGTATAAAGTTCTTTATTGGCCTGCCAGAAGGAGAGGTATTTCATCTCCACCTCATCCAGTTCGCTCCACCCCAGGGAACCGATGGTACGGTTCAGAGCCAGGTTTTCGGCAAAGTCATAGGGGGTATGGTTATAGGACATAATAAAATTATTGGTCGAACGCCCTAATTTATAGTTTCGAAATTTTCCGTTAGCCACGCCATCCTTCCAGACGGCATAGTTTAGGTCCTCGGCCCAGATAACATTTGTATATTGCATCAAGTCACCATGATTGATGCCATACTCCCAAGCCCGGTTTCCCCCTTCAATGCCACCACTGTTTACCTCTATCACAACCTCCTTATTTAAAGAGCGGGCAAACTCTATACACTCCTTCCATCGCTCAACCAGCGTCCAGCAACGAAAATCAATCCATTCCTGCATCAACGGGTCCTTTATCTCCACCAGGGTTTTGGCCGGATTGGAATCGTTCCACATGGGGGGCAACACATAGGAAACATTGGCAAAGCCAAACCTTTCCCTGCGCTTTTCAGGGGTATAATTATCCTGCAGATATTGACGGAACGCGGCGATTGTCACCGGATTAAAATCGGCGTCATTGGCATCATTGTAGTCAAAATTATCAAAGTGCAGAAAATCCGTTTTAACCACCTCAACGGCATAGCGGATAATCTTTTCCTTGAAATATTCCATATACCCGTCATGGTTAAAGCAGGGCCGGTAGCGAAAAGATTGTTGATGGCTGTAGGTGATCATGATCGGTTTGCCATTAACATCCACCTGGTACCATAAATCGGTTTGGGCCTCGGGCACTTCGGCAAAGAAGGTTTCATACATCATGCTATTCCACTGGATATAGGTATCGACCTTCATGCCATATTTGTGGGCAATTTCCGCCGCTTCCGCCGCTTTGTCCATGTGCTCTTTTTCGGCTTCAAAGCCAAAGCCCTTGTATAAATAAAGGTGATAAACCGTTACACCGGCCTCGGCCAACTGTTTGATATACGCCTCGGAAGTCTGATAATCATAATACCCTTTTTGCCACTGATTAAATTCCTTATTGCGCCGCACCTGGAACATCCACGGTTCATGCGTCGCCCCTCCATTGGCAAAGCCATCGCGGATCCACTCAGGGGTGTAGCGGGTTAAGTCCCCGGCGGTTATTTGCGCCCGGGCCGGAATACAATCAGCCAACAGGAAGGATAATACGAACAGCGCCAACAGGGTATATCCGTGTAACCGGTTTTTTTTAGGATTTAGAAAGATCATGCGCACCACTCTTTTTATATTTTTATGACCATGTTTTTTTTATACATCCACCAGATGGGAATAAAGATCACCCCGAGGCTTAACAGCGAATAAACCAGGGAGGCGTTATAGCCGTCCATGAAAACGGACAGAACATCCGAAAACATCCACTTCTTAAACCCGGTTCCCTGCGTCAGGTCGGAAAACAGCGTGGACAGGATATAGGCAGTAAGGGCATTTCTTCCGAAAGCCTGAAAAAAGCCGGAATGCTTTTTATAGCCCAGAATATCGACAAACCAATACAATGCCATAAAGGCGACAAGCGCGAAACCCGTGGTATACAAAGTGTAGGAAGAGCTCCAGATATTGCGTATGATGGGAAAAGCAAACCCCAAAGCCCAACCGGACAACATCAGGAAGTTACCGGCCAGTAGCAGGCGGATTATGGTGTTCCGGGTATCCTCGCGGTTATCGAGTAAAGCCTGTCCGGCCATCATACCGGCCAATCCGGTCGGGATGGCCGGTATGGATGTAAAGATGCCGGTTATGTCGTAGCTCCCGCGCCCGTCCCAGCTAAGATGGCCGCTGAGAATGAGACGGTCAAACCAGGCCGCGAAGTTATTTTCCAGCTCCAGGGTAGCCGCCCCGATGCCGGGAACAGGTACAAAGTTCATGATCAAATAGTAGCCCAGCAAAATACCCGCGCACCAATAAACCCAGGTTTTCCGACTGGCATAAAGGTATATAATGGCCGTAACCAGATATACGATGGCTATTCGTTGCAACACGCCGGGAACCCTGATATACGCCAGTTCAAAATCCGGGGGATAATTCAATAACACGCCGATGATAAAAATATAAAAGGCACGTTTACTCGTTTTTATCAGAAGGTCACGCCTGACCGCCCCCGCGGCCAGCAGGCGGTTAAAGGAGATGACGAGGGAGACCCCGACGATAAAAAGAAAGAAGGGAAAGATCAGATCGGTAAAGGTACAACCTTCCCATTCGGCATGGGCAAGCTGGCGGTAAATAACATCCCAACTGCCCGGATCGTTAACCACGACCATGGCCGCCATCGTTCCTCCCCTGAACAGGTCCAGGGACATAAGCCGTCTATTTAAAACAAACTTTTTACTCATATCACTCCTGTATGGAATTCCATAACTTACTTTTATTTGACGGGTATGGCCTTGACCAGCAAATAGTTATTAAAGTTCAGTTTCAGCTTTTCACCCTTGCGGGTTACACCCAGCACCCTGTTATGCACATAGTCAACGATTTTATAGTCACCATTGCCCAACCCGCGGAATTCAACATCCCCGTTCCACTCATCGGCATAAAAAGCATAGTATAAGCTGCCATCCTTACGGACTACATGCGCTTCCGGCTTATCATAGGCGATATCATACAGGTTCAGATACTCTCCCGATGAAAGACGGGTGTCCTTATAAACCTTAAGCCACAATTCAAAGTTTTTCCGGCGTTCCGGGTCCATATACACCGGATATTTTTTGCCCAAAAAACCGTCATCTGTTTCCACGGCCACAAACTTGGTGCCCGGTATACCGCCCACGCCAACCATGGATGCAAAATTATTTTTACTGTAAAAACGCTCTACATGATCGCCATAATAAGCCGCCCGTGGCCCCATCAAAGCTTTTAAGGTTTTGCCACGGTGCCGTATCTGCCAGGTATTTGTAGGGTCCGAGGCCACAGATTGGTTGTAATAAGGCATTTTATAAAAAGATGGAAACATGCCACAGGGACATATTTCCAATATTGCCTTTGGTTTTATCTTTCTACTTTCGTCGCTAATCACTTTAAAAAGCTCAGGTAATGCCTCAAAGGATTCTGACGGTGAAGAATGTCCATGGTCCTTTGCATAACACTCGCCCATGCCATTGATTATCTCAAAATCCATTTTAAAACCGTCAAAGCCCCACTTCCCCAAAACCAAGTTTACCATTTCCCGGTAATAATTCTGAACTTCCGGCAATGTCGGGCAGAGAAAAGCGGCGGTTCTTCTAACCCCGAAACGATCAACGGTCACCATCTCACCACTTTTATCACGGATAAACCATTCCGGGTGTTCTTCCATAGTAATTGCCCCGCCCACTGCCGGTGTAAACCATAGCTTTACAGGAAAACCCTTTGCATGAAAAGTGGCTGTAAATTTGGCCGCATCGGCATCACCGCCGGGGAAGATGCTTGATTTGAGTACAAAATCACCATAGCTCTCAAACCAGCCGTCATCCATGGTGACTGTATTGAAATGGAGTTCTTCCAAGGTGGGTATCATACCGGTCATCTGCTGTTGCGTAAAATCCGGCCCCAGTCCCCATCCACACCAGTCCGCATCATAAACAGGATCCGATTCATCTACTTCGAGCATTTTCAGGCCCCTGTCGGCCATAATCGCAGCATAGGTTTTTAAGCCGTTATAATAGTCCCCACTGTGCACACCAATAACTGTTGGGATAGAGCTGTAGACATTTTCGGCAAAGGGTACATTTCGTTTATATTCGATTGCGATGTGCAGGTAGCCCTTGTTATCCACACGGGCCGGAAGCGATATGAGTGTTGGCTTTTTACGGATGCTGCCAATAAACAGCCCGCTTTTTTTGTTCCAAACATCTAATACGGGTAATCCGCCGCCAGAATTTCCACTTGCTTCGTCTTTGCCCATGTAGTTTTGATATGAAAGCGTATCGCTTACGGGCATAATCCAGTCCGGACGTGATCGATAGGAGCCTCCCTGGAGGAGCCAGAAATCATGCTTTCCATAACGCGCGTCCACAAGCGAGGCGTCCAGAATAAAGGAAGCGTCAACCTCCTTTTCAATGGTCAGCCCCGGCGTACTGTTGACATTTTTATATTGGACATTTATCAGCCCGGCATTGGAGTACTTATCATAAAGCCCGATGGTGAGTTCCTTTTCTATCACCGAACCCAACGGCCCCTTGGCATATCCCCGCAGTTGCAACTGTTTGCCCTTCCCTGGTTCCGTGCTTATGTCCGTTAATTCCGTTTTTTGTGGATCCACAACAAAGTCGGTTACAGCAACGCCGTTGATGACAATATAGTAATTCGCCGCTACTGACTTTGTTGGAGACAAGAGCTGCCCGGCGGCTTTATTATAGACTTTGATCATCATTTTTTGATTAAGCTCAAAACGGATATGTTTGCTTTCAAAAAGAACCTTTTCACCCTTTTTAGAAAACTTTATACTTTCCTCAGTGCTCCCAAATGAGAACATGATCATCATAAACAGTAAAAAGAATATCAGCGGCCTGTATGGCCTGTATTTCTTTTCCATATAAATCCATCCCTTCAAAAAGTCTGACCGGTGTCTAATTATTTATAATCTTTATCTATTCCGGGAAACCAGTGCACGGCATTTTTATAAAAAACTTTCTCCAGAACTTCCATCGGCAAATCAAGGGCTGACACCTTATAAGTGGGCTTTGGCCGGGGCCTGTCGCCGGAGATAATATTTCCCCAGGGAATTTCTTCCGCTGTGGCATAATAACGCATAAAGAGGGAATTTCTGTACTCCAACTCCTTATAGGTTTCCGTCTTTTGCTCATCACTCATTACCAGGCTCGAGCCGCGATCGGTTCCATACATAATCCGGTCTTGGTAGCGCATAAAAAAATCATACACCTTGCCCTTGGCCTGCCACATGAAATAGCGTGTACGGCCACCAAGTTCCACGGCAAAATTGGGATATTTCTCAAAGCGGGTAATCATTTCATCCACATCAAACTCCATACTCCCCAAATGCGCTCCCACAAATCTTAAATCCGGATGCCGTTCAATCACATGATCACGAGCGGCCAGGATATCACTATAGGAAGGCTTATCCGGTTTATCCCAAAAGCTGTATTCCGGCCTTTTGGCCCAATAGTTACGGCCCACGCCTTCCTTTGTGAAATAAGTTGGCATCCAGGCATGGATCGGCTCGCCCATATGGGCCAGAAGCGTTTTCCCCTGGGCTGCAATAAACTCAAACACCGGCGTAAAAACTGGATCGTCCAGTTGCAAATATTCACCATTGGCTTTTTTGATCTCCATGCCAATGTTTTTCCATACTTTTACACCAAGCGCGCCATTTTTAAAATCTTCCCGCAATTGGGCGATCACCTTCTCCGCCCATCCCTCACTTTCAAAAGTGGTTGCGTCAAACGAGGTTATCCAGGCATAATAGCGTGGATACTTCCCGACCAACTTTTTGGCATTATCTATTTGGCCCTGTATATCCCGGAACCCCTTGGCCGATGTGACTACGCTGCAAAATTTAAAATTCCACTTATCCATAAAATCGAACAGATACTTTTGATCGCTCTTTATATGCATATGCACATCCATTTTTTTCATACCCATCAACTGCTCCATCTTGGAGCCCTTCTGTTCCGGATCCGGCTGTGCCTGGGTAAGGACAACCAAGGCCAGTATAAGTGCCGGGACCATTTTTAATCGTTTCATAAACCTTCCTCCTTCAATCTATAATAATTTAAATTGCTTCTTTTTATAGCGGATCAAACCGCTACTTATCATTCTGTTTTACGGTACCAGGGCAGCCTGCTTAAAGGCACTTCTATTTCCAGGCGCACCGATCCGTGCACCACGCTGCCGTCGTCCCCCTGCCAGTTTCCGGGCGGGAAATAAACATAGCGGGAGCGCTGCCCCTTTTTAGTCACCGGCGCCACCAGGATGCTGTCACCCAACATAAATTGCCCTTTGATTTCCGCATATCCCCGATGGGGGAACATATATTCCATGCTCCGAACCACCGGCTCTCCTGTTTTGGCAGACGATTTGGCTATCTCCAGTATTTTTGCCCCAAAGTTCCGGTGCAGCATGGCCATTTTTCGGGTGATCTCCAGATTTTCCGGGCTTAGCACACGCCAGGGCGCCACAGAGAACTGCATCATCGGCATCAGGGCATGGCTCTGTGCCGAACGGACGATAAGTTCCTGGTCAAGAATGGTCGAATCGTTAAACGACTCCACCTCTCCACCGCCAATCATGTCGGGACAGGTAAAGGCATAGCCCATCAGTCCCTGTGCCAGAATGCCCGGAATTAGTTCCTGCAAATGCTCCCAGGTGTGTTCTTTATCGCGCAATCTTTGGGCCAGGGCCTGCCCGGCCATCTTCCAGCCGGCGCGGAATTCATTTAACGGGAATTTCAGACCGATGGCGGTGTGCTTCTCGGTATGTGTATTGGGCGGTACATCCTGATAGGCAAAGGTGTTCAGATAAAACTCGGGGTCTCCGGCATCCAGTTTAAAACCGTCGATTCCATATTTTTTTTGCAGATTCTCAAGCTGCGTGATATACCACTTTTCTCCCTCCGGATGGGTTAAATCCACAATGGCACTGGCACCGTTCCACCAGCGTACAAGAGCCGGACGGGTTTTTTCTTTATCTTCGAAAATCAATACCCCCCGCGAGGCCAGATGACGATACACATCCGAATCGGGACTGATAAAGGGACAAACCCACAACATGACCTTAAAACCCATGGCGTGAAGCGTATCCACCATGGCCCGCGGATTTTGAAAACGTTCGGAGGAAAAATCCCAATTTCCGTAATCGACCTGCCAGTTATCGTCAATCATCAGAACTCCTGGCGGGAATCCTTTATCTATAATATCCCTGGCATATTGGAGAATATCCTGTTCATTCTGATTATATTGTAACTCAATCCACGTATTATACTGAGGGTGCGAAAACAGAAGAGTATCCGGCAACTTGCCCGACGGCGGGAAGTAACGGTTAGCAACATGGAGAAAGGCTTCCCTTAAGGTTATTCCCGCTGTACCGTGGTCAATTTTGGCAAAACGGGAAGTCACGCGCAGCAGACCATTGGCAAACTCAATAGTCATCGGCTCTTCGCTCCACACATAACGTCCCTTGCTGGAAATTAAAAGCGGCTGTGCCTGGTTGCCTTTTACATCGCCCAATTGTTCGTAGAAAAAATGTGCTGCACTATACGGCATCTGACGGCCATCCACCACAGCCCCGCCCCACCAATATTCATTATCTAAAACGTTTAACTCGGTACGCCATGTTTCTTGCACTGTTTGACCGCTTAAGAATATACTCTGTAAAAAAAGGAGTATTATCGTTTTCCAGATCGAGTTCATCATCAACCTATCGTAATAATGTTATTTTATGGGTTGCTGAATATCCGCCACTTTCAAGTTGTACGAAATAGATATTACTGGCAAGTTCTCTACCGGCACTGTTGACAGCATTCCAGGTATATGAATATTTACCGGCTGGCTTGTAGGCCGTTACCAACCTTTCAACCTCCCTGCCTGTCGAGTCAAACACGATAAGGCTAACATAGCCAGCCTTGGGGATGGAATAGAATATTTGTGTACTGGGATTAAAAGGGTTTGGATGATTTGCAAGAGTATAAGCCTCAGGAATAACGCGCTTACCTTGTAACTCGGAAGGGTTTAATGAGGTAGCAGCATCGCCAAATTCAAATGCACCTATATCGGGGGCGGCACCGACATATTTTAAGCTGACACCCTTTCCATCGGCCCAGGTTAAGGCCCTGTCCAGGCTTAATGTATTGCTGCTATAATCCACCGAAGTAATAATCGCATAACCTGTTTGTCCTTCTATCTGAATTGTGTCGGCATTTACCACACCAAAACCATTCATAAACCAACCAGCGTCAACGACCTGCATCGAAAGGCTGTTATTTCCCGAACTACTTGTCTTTGTCAAAAAAGCGCCGGCATCGATCATAGGGCTGCCTTCCTGTAAACTGAAATCATAGGACGAAGCATTTTCAAATAATGGATTTGCCTGGACTGAATTTTTAAACAATTGAGGATGGTTCTCCTCCCACCAACTCAATTTTTGAGGCGCAGAATTGGAGGAGGAAAAACGGGTTCCATAGGAAACAGCATACAGCTCGTCCACCTGCTCATTAAAAATATTATTATTATCAAATAATATATTATTTGTTCTCCCGGTCATAATCTGTACAGGCTTCTTATCAAGCTCTGCATACCAAGACCAACGCATGTCATTTTGAATAAAGCGATTCTGATAAAAAAGATTATTCTTGATTATTTGATCAGAAAAGGAGGAACCGCTGCCAGTAATGTTTATGCCACCGAAATTATTATCATAAAAAACATTATTATACGCTCGGTTTCCGTAGTTGTACTGTGCTTCGCCGCCATAAATTGTAAAGTCCAGGGGCGGCCCGGTACATTCATAAAAAATATTATTACGGATAATACCATTCTGGGCGGCATATTGGATTCCGGCAAAAGGCGAAGAATCACCCGAAGAGGCGGTATAGGCAAAAACATTTCCTTCCACCACATTGTACTTGGCATCGTCTACCGAGTTTAACTTGGGAAATTCCGTACTGCCATAACCCGCATTATCACAATCATAGATTTCCCCAATCTTTTGCAACTCATTGTGGAAATAGTTATTTCTTATGATATTGTAATTACTGCACTTAAGAGCCCATAAGGCATGAAAACCTTTGGTAATCCGGTTACCTTCGATCAGGCTGTAATCACAATCCACCATACCCAGATTGTCCTGAGTGGTATCATGCATTTTATTATTCAGGATTTTAACATAGTTGCTGGATTGAAAAAAAAGCCCTGTTTTGGAGCTTCCACCGGAGTCGAGTGCTTTTTCAAATATATTGTTTCGGATAATCAAGTGATCAGACCCAAGGGCATTTAACCAACGGCGAACATTACGGACTTGCAAACCTTCGATTATAATATAGTCTTTCCGGTCAATCCAAACAGCAGGCTTAAGCGACTCGCCGGTTATTTCAACAACTTCATCCTGATAGTTACGAAATATGATATAATTACCTTCACTACCAGAATGTTTAGGGCTCAACTGTTTTGAATAAACACCTCCCCTTATTTGAACTTCCACACCAGCTGTAGCTGCCGAGGCGGCCCCGGCCAGGCTTGTATAAGCATTGCCATCAGAGCCGTTACAATCCCTGTTGGCAATGGAATAAGTACTATCACAATTTCCTGACAGCTGTTTATCTACATAGATTATCTGCCCACTGGAAGATTGGGAAAAAAGATGCCCGCAAAGAAAAAGTTGAACAGCAACCACTAAGCTAAATGCATATTTAAATTGAACAACTTTCCTGATATATATAAACATAAAATCTTCCTTTTAGATTTGACTATATTTATTTTTTCAGCTCAAACAATTTATTTATATGGATATTATCCAAACGTTCTATATTGTGGTTCCAGCTATAAACCCTGCCGGGAACCCCGCCATAAACAAATCCCCGGGGATGATAGTTTTGATGGTTCCCATGTATGGAAACCCAGCTTTCTCCTGCGTCAGGGCTGCGCATAATACCCTGCCCGCCGTCCCTTGTAGACATAAGCATCACATTGGGATAATTAGGTTCTATATATAGTGCGAACCCATCATAGGCACCTAGTAACCGCCAGCTTTTTCCACCATCCGTTGTCTTGTAAAGCTTGCCTTTACCCGCGTCTTTATACGATCTGTTACGTTCATATTTTGGCAGTACACGGGCTGTAGCCCAGGCATGCGCAAAGGACCCTACATTTATATACACAATATTATCATCCTGTGGATGGACTGCAAAATCGTTAACCAATCCATCATTAATCATTTGAAAGCTATTACCATGGTCCACACTCCGGTAAAGACCTTTAGAATCCCAGGTACAGATAAAAACAGTCCCCTTATCTGTAACGTCCAGTTGCCAAGGGCGCACAAGTTTTAAAATCCGCTTAAAGCTTTTCCCGCCATTTTCTGACATATACCAACCTTCACTGGCGCGATGGGTGGCATAGATGCGTTGTGAATTGGTCGGGTCAACAGCCAGCCAGCCTATCCAGCCATTATAAAAAGAGGGGTCATGTTCTGATCTTCCCCGAAAGCCCGGCATTGGTATGCTGCCCATTTCTTCCCAGTTTACGCCCCCATCAACAGATTTAAATATTGTTCCGCTATCTCTGTTACGTCCGTACATTTTGTACCAAATGTCCGGGTTATTAGGATCCTGGCTCAAGCCGTCAACATTTCGCATTTCTGTTTCTGACGTATTCCAACTCTTCCCCGCATCGGTTGTATAGTAGTGTCCGTTATCCCCCATACCAACTTGTATAATATCGGGGTTTGTTTCGTCAACCACAGGTGGGGTATACACACATAGGATATCTATTCCTTTATAACGCGCAATCCATGAAGCGCCATTATCCGCACTTTCTTTAATAATATGGCCATCAACAACAAACCATTTACCCGAAGTTGGCGATGCTGTCAGCTTGGTACATTTAAAAAGCCCCTCCTTATCCTGCCTGGAGGGAAACGGATTACCGCCTGTATCCCACGAGGCCTGCTGGTTCGACAAAACCTTAAAGGTTTTTCCCGCATCGGTGCTCATACCAAGTTCCCATCTTCCAATGGCCATTACGTGATCCATTTTATTAATGGCAATTCCACCGTAATATGCGGGCCATTGCCCAATCTTGTAATGGGAATTGGATATTTCCTGAACGGTTTCGAAGTTTTTGCCCCCATCATCAGAACGGAATATCCTGCCATCATACTCAAGCGCCATAAGTAAAGCGGGGTCGTTTGGAGAGGCAGCTACGTCCATAACCTGTTTTCCCTCTAATGCCTGGCTCCAGCTATTTCCCATATCTTCGGTATAAAAGATACCTGTTCCATCATAGCGGTCACCAATAACAACCCTGTTATCTTTTGTAACATATATAAAAATGCGTAACCTGCGGCGCCAGTCATAATCGTCGCCATTATAATTGGTAGGCACATCGGGCTTTTTCTGCCAAGTCTTTCCCTTGTCCGTGGAGACATAGAGGTTTTTATGTTTAACACCATATATGACGCCGTTATGATCTACCACAATAGCCCCGGGGGCCAAATCGGGAGAGCCTGGTATTTTAAACCAGTTTTCACCACCATCGATCGATTTATACAAACCGGGCCAGGTATAAATCCCGCCATCCACGGCCCAGTACATAATATTCGGGTCAGAAAGGTCATATACCAGTTCATGCGCCATGCCCCGTATCCATTCAAAAAACATTTCATTGCGTTCAACCTGACCTGTCTTACGGGTAAAGGTTATACCTCCATCTACTGATTTAAAAATCCCGGTAAGGTCAGTCACCACCCAGACAATATTGGAATCGGTTGGATGGCAGACTATCTCGACCATCGCACCGCCCCCGCCCTGGCCAAGGGTTACCCAATTGGTATCAAAACTTTTAGGATTATTTTCGCTTGAGTGGCTTTCTCGCACACATCCCAAAAACAGCGTGGATAACATCAACAAAATAATGAGGGGCTTAATTAGTATTTTCATTAATATTCATCTTCTTTTTATTTTAAACTGAATAAAGAGTTAAGTAGAAACACCTGAGCAGTATGGTTCTGTATTAGAAACACATCAAAGCGGCACCCGGAATGTCATTTTCTAAAAAGTTCTTATCAACTATAAATATTGTTTATATTATTTGATTATTTCTTTGCTTGTGTTTTGCATTCCTCAATAATTCGCATTATTTCCCTTGATTGTTCAATTGGCACAAAGGGGTGCTTATCGTACATAAAATAATCATAACACTTGCCATAAAAATCGATTGCTTCAAAATCATTTACAAAAAATGTGCGTTCTTGCCAGGGAATATTTTGATCCTGCATATATGACCTGTCCGTTGCAGCCAGGCTGTTTTGAAGGTCGATCCCGGAAAGTTTTTCTTTATCATAATATCGCACATACCATGCCTGAAGTTTTTCATCCCAATTTATGGTTCCATGCTCTCCAAAACCTGAAATGGCGTGATAGGGATTGCCGCGGCAAAGTTTATATCCAGGTCAAGGATCATCCCGTTTTCCGTTTCCATTACAATTTTGGCCATGTCTTCGGCATCCCCGCGGCTAATAATTTTGCGTGTCGAACAATAGAGTTTTTTTAGTCGTGAGCCGGAGAGATAAAGCAATTGGTCTATAAAATGGGCGCCGGAGTTATTTAATTCACCTCCGCCGTACTTTTTAAAAGCCTGCCAGTCAACCCGAAAACGGTACCAGCTCCAGGCGCGTTTTATCATAAAAACCGGGCCGATAATATTTTTTTTTAATATGGACTGAAGGGCAATCGTATCTACATAAGCGCGATGGGGCTGATATACCATCATTTTTCGCCCATACTTTTTCATTGCCCTAATCATGCGGTCGGCCTCATCCAAATTTGGCGCCATAGGCTTATCACAAAGTACATCAACACCATTTTTAAAAGATGCTATTGTCTGCTCAACATGAAAATGTGTTGGCGAAACAATTACCACTAAATCTAATCGTTCATGCTCAAAAAGCGCCTTACAATCCGAATAACCCTTTACATTAAATTCCTTTCGGGCTTCCTCAGTCCTTTCCGATAAAGGATCAACAACTGCAATAAGCTCAAACCCTTCATGCCGTAGAATTTCCGGGATGTGCATCTGCCAACCGGCGCGCCCTAAGC
The DNA here is from genome assembly GCA_024277115.1 of Calditrichota bacterium. Classification (GTDB taxonomy): domain Bacteria; phylum Calditrichota; class Calditrichia; order Calditrichales; family J004; genus JABFGF01. Next base: position 10,471 of record JAJRVW010000148.1, on the reverse strand, counting down.
CGATCACCGCTGTGCGAAGCTTTTTGTGCTTAGAACTACTTTTATTCATTTTTGAAACTCTCTTCCACACCAGGAAACCAATTTACCGCATTATCATAAAACACCTTTTTTAAAACTTCCTTTGGCAGCGCCAACCCTTTTACCATATACTTGGCATCACCAAGTGGTTCGTCAGAGGATATTTTATCGCCCCAGGGAATATTCTCATCGGTAGCATAATACCTCATAAAAATATCATAACGCTTTAGTAAGCCCTTAATATTTTCTTCCCTCTCCGTATCTGTTTTTGGCTCACCTTGCCAATTTAGAAGGCCACCGCCCCGGTCTGTTCCAAACATAATACGGTCTTGATATTTTATAAAAAAGCGTCTTACCCTTTCCCTCGCCTGCCACATAAAATAGCGGGTCCTGCCACCCATTTCTAACGCAAAATTAGGGTAGGAATCCAGCCTTTTGGACATTTCTTCCACATCAAACTCAATACTGCCTAAATGCGCCCCGACAATGCGAAGTTTTGGGTATTTAGCGATGACATGGTCTCTTGCGGCTATTATATCATTATACGAAGGCCTGTCCGGCTTATCCCAAAAACTGAAATCCGGATGCCTGTCCCAATAGGTTCCGGGACGAGCAGGCATCCAGGCCTGGATTGGCTCACCAATATGGGCGAGAAGGGGTTTATTTTCTTTACTTAAAAATTCAAAAATCGGTTCAAAAATGGGATCATCTATTTGAATATAATCTCCCTGCCCATTTTTAATTGACATGCCTATTTCTTTCCAAACTTTTACGCCGATTGCGCCATTCTCAAAATCTTTCTTTAACTGCGTAATAACGTGGTCGGCCCACCCTGGCTCATTTCTTTTCGACACATCAAATGTGGTAATCCAGGAATAATAACGGGGATGTTCTCTGGTAATTTTTTTAGCCGTTTTTCTCGAGGCATTCATCCGGTCTAAATTTCGTCCACCTGTACAAACGGTATTCATCTTTACATTAAGTGCATCCAGCACTTCCTTCAGCGCAAGTTCATCACTACTAATATGCGTATGGATATCAATTTTCTTAATTGACTTTAAATAATTCAGCTGCGCATTAACACTGGAGACGAAGAAAAACGTAGAAACGAAAAATATGCAAACCATTGTTTTCAGATAATATATTCTCACTCTTTCCCCTTATTTTAATTAACCTTTTATCTAGTGGAATAGAAATTTTACCAGGAAATACTAGCATTCAGCCAAGTGTCTTAATATAAATTGCCTTGCCTTATTTACTGCTTGATTCCCAGATATTAGTGTTTTCAAAAAATAAATAATCATTGATTATTTTCTCACTAAAAAAATATTTACACTATCAGGACGTATCAAATCAAAAGAAAAGGAATCGACGGTGAAATAATGCTATTAGTGGCAATGCTGGTAATGAAGCTTTGGTGAGTGGTGTTAATTTGTAGTTAAGAACTACTTAGTTCAACTTAACCTGGGAGCAACGAGAAAGGGGTTTTACATTAAAATTTTTATTTTATTTCCAATTAACTTTTTTACTGCGCCAATTCCAACAGGAAAGATTTTCCGTAAATCTATTTCCTCTTGTACCAGAACTTCATTTTTAACATTCCTCATAAACGTTTTTTTGGTTTCTGTTGCAACATTTATTTTACAAATCCCTGCCTTAACCGCGGCCCGTACCTGAACTGACGGAATACCTGAGCCACCATGAAGGACTAGCGGTATTTTTGCCGCTTCCCGAATTTTTTTTAGAAGCGCAATATCAAGCCGTGGTTCCTCTTTATAAAAACCATGCGCTGAGCCAATGGCCACAGCCAAAGCATTTACCCCTGTTTCAGCTACAAAAAACTGTGCGTCATCCGGCTTGGTAAAACCAACCTTTTCTGTTGACTGGCCCAACTTGGCCACATAACCCAGTTCCGCCTCAACATTTGCAGAGAATGGCGCGGCCAATTCAACAACTTTTCTGCAAATTTTAATATTCTCGGCGAGAGGTTGCTCACTAGCGTCAATCATCACCGAGTCAAATCCTGCCCCAAGGCATCGTTCTACCAGGTCAATAGAATCACCATGATCCAGGTGCAACCAGGCGCGTAGGTCATAATCTTCGATCATTGCACGGGCCATCGCCACAGCCGGCTTCAGGCCCATATATTCAATGGAACCACGGGTTAATTGCAGTATAAGTGGTTGATCCATTTCTGCCGATGCTTGTAAAATACCTTTGAGTGTTTCCAGGTTATAAAAATTTGCAGCCCAAATTGCCGAACCGTTTTCCTGTAGCTGTGTTAGTTTTTGTGTTAAATTCATAATTTACTTCTCAGAATATCCAAATTTTTTATGTGCAGTTTTCATTATTTCAGCATAATTGACAAAAGCCGTGGTACCACCTGCGGCAGTCGTGTTCACAGCGCCCATAAGGTTGGCAAATCTCTGACAATCATTTAAGGCGTTATTATTTTTAATATATTTATAAAGAAATCCGGCATTAAAACTATCACCCGCCCCAATCGCATCTACGACATGATTATTTTTAAAAGATGGTAAAAAATTTCCTTCCCCATTCTTCCAAAGCCAAGAGCAATCCGCACCCATTTTCACAACAACAATATTGACACCATCTCCAAGTTGCCCTATCATCTTCCTTTTATCTTACTGTGAAGTAAGTCGTTTAAGTTCCTGCAAGTTTGGGAAAAAAACATCAACATAAGGTAAAGTTTTTTTATAATCAAAATCCCATTTTTCCGCCGGGTCCCATTGCATATCAAAAGATGTGCTTAGTCCGATATCTTTAGCCATTTTGAACATTTCCGGTACATTAGGCTTTAATCCCGGTTGTAAATAATAAGACGAAAAATGCAGATGTTTCGCTGTTGCCAGTTTCGCCTTTGTTATATCCTTTATGGTCAAAAGGTCCATCGCGCCTGGGTGCGTAACCATTGCACGGTCTTCATCATAATTTAAAACAATGGTAGCGCCTGTTTTTAATTTGGGGTCACGTATGATCAGCTCTGTGTTTACACCACGGTTCTGCAAGCTGTCAATTACCAAATCCCCAAAACTATCCGTTCCAATCTTACCGAGAAAAGCCACTTTTGCGCCCATTGCACTGAGGTTTCCGGCAAGAATTGCAGAGGAACTTCCCAGTGTTAAGGTCATCTGACCGGCAAGTTTTTCTTTTCCTATTTCAGGCAGACCGTCAATCTGGTTTAAAATAAGGTCCACATTTAATTCGCCTACAACAAGTACATCAAATTTTAACATAATTTTCCCTGATCGTTTATCTCACCTTCTACGCTCTAATCAAGCACTTTCTTCAGTATCATCTTCTATCGCCAGTAAAAATATTGAGAGCAAGGCCAGGCCCATCCCCGTAATAATTACCGGGTGTGGAACTACTTGGTAGATTATAAGCGAAATCACAATCGTAATCACCGGCGCGACCGCATTGGTCAGTGGGCTTACAATCATTGCCTTACCGTACCGAAATGCATACACAATCATTAAAGCGCCGACCGCGTTTAAAACCTGAATCACAGCCGTGAGCCAGGGACCGTTTAGCCCCCAGTTAATTTCTTGTGAAAAATCGGTTATCCAGAGCGCAAAAGGGATCAATAACAGACCCGACAGCATCATATAAAAAAAGATACTTTCGGCTTTCATTGTTTGATTGGCAAAACGCATTACATAGGCTTGAAATCCCCACGCCAGAAAAACCAACAATGAAAGAACGATCCATACACTTCCCTGTCCTTCCCCTGCTTCCGGTGTTTGATAAGAAAGAAGCGGGATAGCCAAAACAGCTAAAGCGATCCCTATCCATCCCCGGCGACTGGCGCGTTCTTTTAAAAAAATATAAGAAAGCAAGATTGTTATTACCGGTGATAGAGAGATAAAAGGGAACACCAGGTATGCCGGCCCTGAACGTAATGCCTGAAAAAGTATAAGTTGGCCACCCGCGCCGGTAACGCCAATTAAAAAGCCCAGCAATACCGAACGGGTATCATACTCCAACTTCCATTTGATAATGTAAAGGGCTATTAAGGCCGGCGGGACCATTGTTAATGCCCAGACCGAATAACCAAGCGTGGCCGGAAAACCTGCTTTCTCCGGTATCTCAATCAGGGCGCCCCAAACACCCCAGAAAAGAGTTGTAATTAATGCATAAATAAACCATGGACGGATTTTCAATTTCACCTCATTGTTTTTAATTTTGCAATTGGCATAAACCTGTGGCAATGGAATAAGGGGATAATACCTGGCAAATTTTATGATGAATTATATCCCTTGGTAAATTATTGATTTGCCCATTGCGTATTGCATCGTATTGTGCGGGCAAATATTGGTTTAAAAGGTTTAGCGGAATGGGATTTTTATTTAAGTTTTTGATCAAAAGCCCTAATACCTTTTGTATACTAGGATCGGGCCAGTAATATCGGATGCGGTCGCTGTAGCTGTAATGTAAGGCAAAAGCAACTTCATCATGCGTGCCCCGGTAATGTTTCGCCCAATATTGAGGATTGCCAAAACTAACCCGGCCGAGTGTCTCAATGACATTGGAAAGGCTCGTATGCTTTTTAAGCCCGAGCCATTCCTTTTCCATCTGTGCCAAAGCAAAAATGGCCTCTCGCATGGCAAATGTTAAACCAGGCCCTACTTTAAGGATTGCAAAATGATCTTTAACCATCCTTTTTAAAGCCTCCCCCGTCTGATAATCTGTAGAGTGCGCTTCAAAAAGGACAGGTTGAAAACCCTCAATCATACCAGTCAGTTTAGCGGCAATAGCAGGATTATAATCAACCACAACAGAATCCGAAAATTCCACACCCGGTTGGGCAACAATCGCCACGACCCGCTCCCAGGCTTCATTGAGCCCTCTTGAGTAAAAGGCTTCTTTTGTAACTTCTATTGATTCAGCTACTTCCTCAACAGGGGTAATGCGAATATTTTCCAAATCATCCATCGCCCCACCGGGGATCGGCACATCTGTACCAATCACATATAAAGGCGCTTCGGTAAATCCTGAGTTTTGAAAAGCATGTTCGGCAACCATGCACAAATCGGCAGAGCGTTCTGCAGTAATCTTCGCTTCAAGCGGTTTCTCGCCCTCTTTTAAATCGCCGCTTAAATGCATGCTGGCGTCAAGGTGGATTTTTGTATATCCCGCGTTTACATACGAAGCAACCTGTTCTTTGGCCTTCTGCATTGCAATGGCCGGTTCTTCATTTTGCCAGACATTTGGCCCGAGATGATCGCCTCCGAGAATTATTTTTTCAAAAGGGAACCGCATGCTGTGCGCAATACTTTTCACATAATTAACAAAATCCTGCGGTTTCATCCCGGTATATCCCCCAAACTGATCTACCTGATTGGAAGTAGATTCAATTAATAAAACGGAGTTGTCCTTTAGAGATTGCAACATGGAAGCTTCCAGCACAAACCGGTTAGCCGAACAAACTGAGTATATCCCGCCGCCTCCACGCCAATGAGCGGACAAAATGTTTTTTAATTTTTCTGACATATTATTTTTTTTCTTTCGGATAGGAATACAGTTTTACACCTTGCACCACACGTGTTATTGTCCCACTTTCCGATGGACTATCCGGTTTTAATTTTAAATGTACCGATTTATGAAACCCGAATATTTGGGCCGGCAATACAGAGCAAACCAGCCAAAGGTCCTTATCTAAAAGCTCGGTAGAACCTGACAATACGATGGGTAAGTCTACGTTGATTTCTTCAAGCGGGCGCTCCATAACACCGATGCTATAAACCCCTTTTTGCCCCAAGGACACAGTCTTGTTCAAATCAACTTCATATTTACAGGCGTACTCATCTGTACTAAACAGGTAAACCATCAAAGTATGATCATCGATTACCGCCTTCGGGCCGTGACGGAATCCCAGAAAAGAATCAAATTTACAAATCACCTTTCCATCACTCAGTTCCTGTAGCTTTAAATGTGATTCCCGCGCAATACCCTCCATTGGCCCTGATCCTAAAAAAACCGCTCTCCGGAAACTTATCCCGGCTGCATCTTTCAGGCTTTTGTTATATTCCTCAATTATTTTCGTTCCGTAAATTTTGAGTAGTTCAACTTGTTTTTTAAGCATGTCTAACTCGGCAAGGCGCGAGATTAAAATGGCCGTCAAAAGCATTGAAGAAAAACTTCCTGTCATGGTAAGGCTTTGGTCATCGGATTCGGGCGGGAGTAAAAAAACCTGGCTATTTCCTTTTATGGCTTCCCTGGCCAACTTTCCTTCCGGATTGCACGTTATTACAAAATGAAAAATACGCTCACAAAATTGATTGGCCAGCTCGTACGCTTTTATGCTTTCAGGGCTGTTCCCGGACCGCGCGAATGATATCAGCAAAGTCGGGATTTGTTTTTGAAAATAAAGCTGAGGATGGGTAACTATTTGGGTACTTGCCACAGCCTTACAGTTTCTACCGGTATTTTTCTGAAATATACCGGCGACGGTATCCCCAATAAAAGCAGAAGTCCCTGCACCGGTAAAAATTATATTCACATCCTTAAGTTTAAGAACAGGTCTTAAAAAATTGTCGATTTCTAATTTCTTTTTTAGAATGCCCTTTATGGTCTTGAGCCACAACCCGGGTTGTCCGGTAATCTCTTTTGCCGTAAAGGTTCCGCCTAATCCGTGTAATTGTTTTTCATCATAACCAAGATATTTTTCTATATTTTTTTGCATCATTCAATACTTTCCCTATTCTTGCCTCTATTGATAAATGGTTGGGTTTTAATTGACATCTTCTTATTATCGTAAAAATTATTTTACACTCTTCAAACATTCTTATAAACAAAGAAGTCTTTTCAGTTTAGAGGCAAAGCGCCTGCTTATAATAAATGGCGCTTCAATCCCGGAAACATATACCTCGTGTGTATAATTTTTTCGCTTAACAACTTTTTCAACGTGCTCAAAATTAATGATTGTTGAACGGTGGATCCGTACAAAATACTTACTTGGTAAAATGTTTTCCCACTCGAGAAGGGTTTTGGAAACAAGGTCTTTATTCTTTCTGTCCCCATAATAGATGTATGAATATTTCCCCGCAGCGATGATACATTTCACCAGTTTAATTTTAATAAATTTGAAAGAACTATGAATCATTAAATAAATAACGTCGTCATAGGTGACGGTTTCTTTCGGCCCTAGAAACTCGGTTTCTTGCGGTGTAAGTTTTTTCACCGCATCAGAGAGGCGTTCTTTTTTGATTGGTTTTAAAAGATAATCCAATGCATTTATTTCAAATGCCCTTATGGCGTATTGATCATAAGCGGTAACAAATATTACTTTAAAAGTAATATCTGTTTTCTCCAATAAATCAAAACCCGTTTCACCTTTTAATTGAATATCCAGAAAGATTACATCCGGCTTTTGTGACTCTAGCAAAACGATGGCCTCATCTACAGAAGAAGCCTCGCCGATCACTTCAATTTCAGGATATTCCCCAAGCAGAAGTTTTAATTCAGCCCGGATTAAGGGTGCATCATCTACCAAGATTGCACTAAATTTCTTGTTTAACATTTAACGGTTTTTCCTTTATTTAATATTTATCTATAAACGCACAAATAAGCAGGTATCACCTGTCTTTTTTTATAAGCTCAAATCACCAAAAGGCTGCATATAAAACACCTAAAATTAAAATAATAGCATACGCGCTTACATTAAAAGCTTCGCTTGTTTTAAAAGTTTCCTTTGTAAGTTTAATACGCTTCGGGTCTTCAATTCCCTCTCCACTAGTCAGGCTTACCCCGGCGATAATAACCATTGTAATAAGCAGTGTATAAAACATTTGATCCATCCACGGTAAATCGACCGCCTGTGTTTTTAAGAGCAAAGCAACGGGAATTGATGCAATTACCCCAATAATTGCCCCTTTACTTGTAGATTTCCCCCAAAACAAACCCATCAAAAAGACAGCTAAAATACCCGGGCTTACCAAGCCGGTATACTCCTGAATATACTGAAACATCTGTGGAATATTCCCTAATAACGGAGCTATAGAGCCTGCAATAACCAAAGCACAGGCAGCAGTTATCCGGCCCATGTTGACGGTTTGTTTATCTGTCGCATTCTTATTAAGGTAAGGCCTATAAATATCCATCGTGAAAATGGTTGACGTAGAATTTAACATGGATGCCAATGAAGAGACAATTGCGGCAACCAACGCTGCAATAACCACGCCTTTTAACCCACTTGGTATAAAAGTACTGATGAGCCATGGATAAGCTTTGTCAAAATTAATACTGCCATCGAGTTTGGTAAACGCTTCTTGCACACCGGGTATAATTGCCGTGCCCTCCGGCTGGGAATACAAAACAAAAGCAATGATGCCTGGAATGACCACAATCAGAGGGATAATCAGCTTTAAAAATGCCGCAAAAACCAATCCTTTTTGTGCCTGGCCAATAGATTTGGCCGCTAGGGCGCGCTGTATTATGTATTGATTGAATCCCCAATAATAAAGATTGGCCACCCACAACCCACCAATTAACACGGCTATTCCGGGCAGGTTAAAATACTCCGGGTGTTCTCGATTTAAAATCATGTGAAATTTATCGCCGGCCGTTTGGATTATATGATCCATGCCATTTAAAACGCCACCCTCTGGTGTAACTTGTTGTAAAGCTAAAATAGTCGTAATCAATCCACCAAAGACTAAAATTACGACCTGGGCAACATCTGTCCATACAACTGCGGCAAGCCCTCCGTATAGCGAATAAGCTGCTGCGATAAGGCACAGCCCTATAATGGCATAAAGAATTAAACCACCATCGCCATTACCAATAATTGTATCTACCGCCTTGGCGCCTAAAAAAAGTACAGAAGTAAGGTTAACAAAAACAAATAAAGCGATCCAAAATACGGCGAGTATGGTTTTTAGATTGGTATTAAACCGCCGTTCAATAAACTCGGGAATCGTATAAAGTTTCTTTTCTATAAAAACAGGCATAAAAAACTTGGCCACAATCACAAGTGTCAAGGCCGACATCCACTCATAAGAGGCTATTGCAAGCCCGATGGCAAAACCGGAACCGGACATTCCGATAAACTGCTCTGCCGAAATATTGGCTGCAATAAGTGAAGCCCCGATGGCCCACCACGGCAGCGATTTACCCGCTAAAAAATAATCTTCCGCATTTTTTTGGTGGCCTTTTTTATCACGGGAAACCCACAATCCCAACCCGACAATAAAAATTATATATCCTATAAACACACTAAAATCAAGCACTGAAAACTGCATCTAAGAGCTCCTCAAAATAAATATCACCACACAACAAGCATCATTATTTCTTTTTTGTATTGGTTTAGAAAGCTATTCTTTTTTCATTGAAAGACCTCATCACAAGCTTCTTCCAAAACACTTAAGCCCTCTTCCAAAGCATCCTGAGTGATAACTAACGGCGGACTTATTTTAACACACATCCCTGCTTTACCAACCGGGGCAAACATGAGCAGACCACGCTGAAAACACTTTTCATTAATATTAAAAGCCGCCGTCCCATCGGGTACTTTGGCACCTGGTTTGGTAATTTGCATTCCGGCCACTAAACCTTTTCCGCTAACAAAAGCGATGTGTTGCGGATATTTTTTTTGGATACGGTGCAACCCCTGCATTAAAATTGTTTCCATTGTTGCGGCGTTGGCTACCAATGCTTCATCTTTCATAGCTTTTATATTTGCGACTGCTGCTGCGACAGGCATTGGGCTCCCCGAATGGGTCGAGGTCATACTGCCCGGTGTGTAAAGGTCCAGTACATCGCTCCGTCCAATGACCGCCGCTATAGGCAGAGAAGAAGAAATGCCTTTTCCCATCGCTATTATATCCGGAACAATTTCATAATGTTCAAAAGCAAACCACTTACCTGTGCGTCCAAATCCGGATTGAACTTCATCGGCAATTAACAATGCATCGTTTTCCCGACAAAATGTCTCCAGCCGTTGGGCATATTTAACCGGCATAAAAAAAGGGCCGCCACCTTGATAACTTTCGGTAATAACTCCCGCGATATGCCCAGGGTTTATGCCTTGTTTTTCCAGCGATTCTAAAAATAGTTCAAAACGGGTATCCTCATTAAAGAACCCGTCGGGAAACGGAACATTTACAAATCCTGGATCAAGGTTTACAATCCATTCTTTCTGTGCAGGGCTGCCCCCGGCAAGCTGCGCCCCCAAAGTCCGGCCGTGAAACGCATTGCTAAAACTGACAATGATATGTTTCTCCCGTCCGCCTTTTTGCACGCCATAAGTCCGGGCAAGTTTGATGGCATTTTCAGTAGCCTCAGATCCTGTAGATAATAAAAAAACTTTATTCAACCTCTCCGGCGTCAAATCTTCTAATAACGCTGCCAGCTCCGCCCGTTTTTCGTGATAAAAAACATAAGAGGCGACCAACCGCCTGTCTAACTGCCCCTGAAGGGCGCGTATAATTTT
>JAJRVW010000147.1 GCA_024277115.1 Calditrichota bacterium | reverse complement strand
TATTACAAATTAGCGCTTGCTGTTAAAAGGATTCTTGCCCAGTCCAGTGTGTATTCTCCTCCGAGGTGCTTCAATATTAATAATGGCCAGTTGGTAATTCCTTTTGAGGAGTGGTTGTGAAAATTTTGGGGGACATTCAGTGTGTAATTCATACTGTTTGATTTTTCTGAAATCAGGCATTATTTTTTTATATGAAATCAAATTATATTATATTTATCATAGGTATTTTACTAATATTAGTAGGCATAGAGAAATCATTAGGCCAGGAACATAACGGTCAAATAATGTTACGTACTTTTAGAGAACTTGAAAATATATTTGTGCATCAGATAATATATAGAAATCCTTCCACAATCTTTCTTTTTTCTCAAAATTGGGATTTTTTTAAATGGAATGGAAAGAATTGGGAAAAAATTAAGTTCCCAGACGAAATTCAAAATAAGAATATCCTCCTTTTCCCTTACGATTTCAACCATTATTTAATCAGTTATACCAATAATGAACGCGATTATCATTCTAAGCTAATATATTATGATGGAGTCAACTGGAGAAAGATCCCAAATTTACAACCATATTTAATAAATACCGTATCTTTTGTTGATTCACATCGTTTCTGGGCCGGAGGGTTAAATGGCAGTTTATTCTTTTATAATGGGCAGAAAGTTCTTTTAAAACAACCACCAGAGATAGGAAATATTTATGCTATTTCTGCTTATGATGAAAACAATTTTTTCACCATAATTTCTACTGATAAGAAAAAAAACAGCGAATCTAAATTAATAAAATATGAATGGGGGCAGTGGAAAAAAATATTAAATCTAGACCAAAACATTAGCTATATGTTTTTCTGGACACCGGATTCAGGAATTCTCCTTAATAAAAAGGGGCAGATCTACTTATTTGCTAACCAAGAATTGAATTTGTTAAGCAATATTCAAATACCTTATCCGTTTTACTTTGTTTTTGTTAAACAGCAAAAAACAGGATATTTCTGGTTTAACCGAGCCTTCTGGAAAATTACTTTAAACGGCCATATAGAAAAAATATTTGACTACCCCTCTTTGGGTGTAATTTATCCTGTTGAAAACGGATATTTACTTCTTGAAAAAGAGCAAATATTTTATTCAGGAAAAGATTCCATTGGAGTTCCTTTATCTGCTCAGAAACCAAGATTTATAATGAAGCCTTTGAGCAATAACAATAGTATGGGGGTAAGCCATTATAATTTTCAGGATGGTCGAAAGGGATTATATTTTGTGATCCCTATGCAAATAAACAAATTTAGTGCTTTGCAGCCTAATTTTGAATATGGAATAGAAAATATCAGATTTCAGGAACAACTTTTTTTAAGCGGTTTACTGGATTTTCAAAACAAAGAATACTACTGGGACGCCAGCCTGGCCTTTGGAGATCTGGATAATGATGGAGATAGAGACGCGATACTCTCCAATTTAAAAGGCCTATGCCATTTTTTTGAAAATATCGGACAGGACCAATTTAGAGATATTACCTCAGAACTTGATGTCCAAATAGAAGGGCGCATTAATATTATTCAACTAATAGATTTTAATCTGGATGGTTACCTTGATCTGGTTTTTGGAGATGAGCTGGGCCCGATGCGCTTTGTGCTTAACAAAGGTTTTATGCGCTTTAAAGAAATAACTTCCGAATTTTCTACTCTTGGTAACCTGACATCTTATATGCCTGCTTTTGCCGATCTGGACGGTGACGGCGACGCTGATTTCCTTGCCTATAGCCTGAATCAGGGAATTCGGTATTTTGAAAACACCGGATTAAATAGCCAGAAATTGCCAGTTTTTGTGGAACGTAGCGGACAGTCTCAGGCTCTAACCAATCATTTCGAATATTTTACTCAATCCGTGACCTTTTCCGATTATGATAATGATGGAGATCTGGACATTTTGCTGGCCAATCGTAACCATCCCCTTAAATTATTCAGGAACGAAGGGCATTTTTATTTTGTTGACGTGTCTCATATCATAAATAATCAAAAACGATTCCTCGCTTATGGCGCCGCCTGGGGCGATCTGGATCAGGATGGATATCAGGACTTTGTGCTGAGCACATTAGGCAAAAACTACATTTTCTGGAATCATAACGCACAATACTTTGATGCTGACTCAACCCATATTTCCATGAACAATTATTCCTACACAACCAACATTGTTTTAGATGATTTAGAAGATGATGGGGATTTGGATCTAATCATCTGCAATTATTATTTTCCAAATGATTTTTTAGGCATTAATCAACTAAACCAGAAGTCATTCATAGGCCTAAAGTTGGCCTGCAAAAAAGCATGCAACACCGAAGGCATTGGAAGTAATGTTTATCTTTACGAGCTCAATTCTGCCGGTCAAAAAAAATTGAAAGGCATGCGTTACATCCAGACGGCAACCAGTTATAATGCCCACAAATTGCCTGTTGCCTATTTTGGAGTTGAGCCCGGCAAAACCTACCAGGCTTTGATTCAATATCCAGGAGGGCAAACACAGCGCATTCGAAATTTAAAAGCCGGACAGGTGTATTTAATTGAGGATAATGTAAAATTTTCAATATGGGATCGATTGGCCTTTTTTACTCAGGACTGGTTTTTACGTAAAGACAAACGCTCTAAAGTATTGCAGATACTTTTATTTGTTTTAATTGTGGCTGCTTTCAACTTTTATATTCGAAGGCGTACCTATTGGGCAGTTCGACCGGTGTTGTTTTTTAATACTTTTATTGTTTCTTTTTATTTGCTGACCAATTTTATTTTAAAAAATATCTTTCTAAATCCAGGCTGGCTTCAATCAATTTACATTATTATTGTTTCCAGCGTGGTCGCTTTTATTTTTATTGAAAAGTACACAATTTCAAAGAATAGTGAACTTTTCCAGCACGAGCTTTTTGATCTGTTTCGGCAATTTCATCATAGCAAAGGTGGTTTAACCCAGGTTGACCATTTATTATTTTTTTGTAACAACATTAAAAATACGGAAAAGGTGCAACTCTGGAAGGAATTTAACAGAGAAATCTTATATTTTAAAAATTATACCCTACCTTTTATTCGTAGCATTCTTCAAAAATCGTTGCTACTTAAAAATTTGCGAGGACAAGCAGAAAAAAGCCTGAAATTAATAAAATGCCTGGAGCGCTTTTGCGCAAGGACGTTAACTCCCAGAGATTTAAATGCCTTTAAACAATACCTGCTGCAGCTTAAAAATAACCTTCTTTTTCTTTTAAAAAAGATCGAATTAGAATTTGCCAGTCCCGTTGTGGATACTATTACTCAAACTTTATATAAATTCTCCCATTTTACGCAGGTCAAAATAATGCAACCCCCACTATCTAAACAATTGCAGGCCGTCATCCCATCCGAATCTTTGAGCCTGGTTTTAGCCAATATTCTACAAAACGCTCAGGAAGCCATGCTTTCTCAAAAAGACAGGAAATTAGAAATTAACATTGTCAAAAATTATGATAAAATTATGATTGATATTAAAGATAACGGCCCTGGCATTGCCCCGGAATTGCGTAGTCAAATTTTTGAAGAGGGCTATTCTACCAAAGGTACAACTGGACTTGGCTTATACCATGCGCGTAAAATTTTAAAGCATTATGGTGGGGATTTACAGTTACTTAATAATAATCCAGACAAGGGGGCAACATTTCGTATAATATTAAAAGAGGTGCGAGATGAGTAAAATCAAACTATTAATGATTGACGACGATGAAATTTTTCTTAATAATTATCGATTATTATTAAAAGATGAATTTGAACTGGAAACTGCTTCCAATTTAACACAGGGTTGGAAATTGTTATCAGAATATAATCCTCAGATATTGTTACTTGACATTCGTTTAAAAACAGAAAAAGAAGGACTGGAAATATTGCCAGAGATTAAAAAACAATTCCCTCATATTTTTATTATTATGGTTACTAACTGGGATTCCCATTCGATCTTCAAACAAGCTTTGCAATTAGGAGCGGATGATTTTTTCATCAAATCAGAAGATTTAGAAATTTTGAAAATGTCCATTTATAATTTAATCCACAATAACTTTGAAGAAAGCCAGGATGAAATGGACAACTTCCCAATTGCCGTGGATCCTGTAAGTAAAGGATTATTAAGGCAGGCAAGAAAAATTGCTCGGGCCAATTGTGCGGTGATCATAACCGGGGAGAGCGGTGTAGGGAAGGAAGAAATTGCCCGATATATTCACCGAAATAGTAAACGAAAGGAAAAACCATTTGTAGCGATTAATTGTGCGGCCATACCTGACACTCTAATGGAAAGTGAATTTTTTGGCCACGAGGCAGGCGCCTTTACCAACGCCTTAAAACGACGTATCGGTAAATTTGAACTGGCTAACGGGGGAACTCTATTTTTAGACGAAATCGAAGAACTTTCTTTAAGCGGTCAGACAAAATTATTACGTGTTACACAAGACTTTGTCTTAGAAAGATTAGGAAGTAATGAATCAATTGCTGTTGATGTACGTCTAATTTCAGCAACTCGAAATAATTTAAAACAATTAGTAAGTGAACGAAAATTTCGCGAAGATTTGTTTTACCGATTGGCTGTATTTCCACTTCATATTCCTCCTTTAAGAGAACGTAGAGAAGATATTGTTCCATTAAGTCAATTTTACTTAAAACAAAGTTGTGAAAAAAATGGCTTTAAAAATAAACAATTTACTAATGAAGCTTTATTAATCCTTAAGAATTACGATTGGCCTGGTAATGTTCGCGAATTGAAAAACGTGGTTGAAAAAGCGGTGATATTAAGCCATGGTCGGTACATTAAGCCCTCTGATTTGCAACTTTACTCGCCGGAAAATCAGGAACTTTTACCTTATGAATTAGCCAAGAAAAAGGTTGTGGACGAATTTACGATGGAGTATATTCGACAGGCCTTGTTAAAAAATGACGGAAATATTACGCGAACAGCACAAAATATTGGTTTATCCCGACAAATGTTACAAAGATTGATTAAAGAATACAAAATCAATTAAAGTTTTTTGCTTTGGTGTAAACTTTAATTGACAATTTTAAAATATTAGTTATTTAAATCCCCCTGATATCTCCTTAAAAAACAGTTGATTAAAATTGCTGGCATTCTTTTTGACTATTTGTATTGAAAAGAAAAAAAAGAGATTTCAAAATGGAGCATCTTAAGTTATTGGTAAAATTGAATAACTTTATCGGTTATGTTTTAATTGCTACCATTGTTTTAAGTCCTATAGGTTTTATTCAGGTTATATTGGGGCACTTGGTAAACATGATACTTGAACGTGAAAATTGACTTGTTAAAAAATATAGAAGATTATTTCGCGGCGTAAATTCTACTCTATGTTACGTTAATGTGGATTTTAGAATTTAGGGTATTAAATAAAATGATAATTCTTATTTTTTTAACAAAGTAAGTTTTAATAAAGATCTTTTTATAACTAACAGGAATTTTATAACAAAGTTAAAGAAAATTTGGAGGTGGAGCTATGATCAAGTTTTACAGCCTTAAGCGAATTACATTGGTTTTATTGACCATGTCATTAATTGTTGCCTGTGGTACAACTGCACTTTATTTAACCGTAAAAAGACCTGCAGAAATCAATTTAAAAGGGTATGATAAAATTGCCATTGGAAACATTGTTAATCCTAATGGTACTATTGATAAATATGCGAATGATGTGGCTGATGAAATTACAACTGTCTTGTTCTCTTCTGGCAGGTTTGAAGTTTTAGATAGAAATCACATAAATCAATTAATAAAAGAGCATCAATTGGCTAAAAGCGGATTAATTGATGAAACCACGGCAGCAGAATTAGGTAAATTCATAGGCTCTGCAGTTCTAGTGTTTGGTCGAATTCAAACAAACAAATATGATGAAGAAGTGATTAAGGGCGATCCATGGAGAGATAAAAAAGGCAGATTGCATCAATCGATTACTCGTAAAGGTACTTACGAATTGGCTGTAAATTTAAAGGTTATAGATGTTCAGACTTCAAAGATCTTGGCTGTTAAAACTCTAACTTCAGGTTATATTGGTAAAAAATATGCTGATAACGCGACCCCAGAAAGAATTGATGTAGATGATCTTTACCGTTCTTGTCTAAAAGACATTGGGAATCAATTTATGCGTTTAGTAGCTCCTTATGAAGTTCAAGTAAAAGCTGTATTTTTAAAGGATAAAAAGTTACCTGAAATGGAATTAGCTATAACTCAATTTAAAATAGGAGAATGGGATGAGGGAATTAAAATATTAGAGGAAGCAGCTAACAGGGACATAAATGATCTTAAAATTAAAAGTAAAGCCTATTATAATTTAGGTTTGGCCTTAACATATTATGGGAAGTATGATGAAGCATTAAACTATTTAAAAAAGGCTCTGAAAATTGACCCCAAAAATAAAATGTATCAAAAGGCCATATTAAATGCTAAATATGAAAAACAAAAAGCAGAAGAGTTGACCAAACAGTCGTAAAACTTTCAGTATCGTAAAAGCATGAAAAATAAAGTTTATGTAAAAATACGGATGGACTTACGATATTTATTATCCAGGATCAATATTCAAATAATTGGACCAATTTACGGAAAGTAATATTTTAACACAAATTGTTGCAAGAAAACTTTGAAAATATTTGTGTTGCTATTTCATTTTCACCCTCCCTTTTTGACGTTGCTAAGTTACCTATGAATAGTATATTATCTCCCCCCTCTCTTTTTAAAAGAGAGGGGGAATAAGAGGGTGAGATGTTAATTGATTCAACATTTTTCAAAGTTTTTTGAAAATTAAATCAGGAAATTGTTATGAAAGTAAAATTTTCATTAAGTAAAATTTTTGTTGTTCTTACTGTAATATTTTCAACAATAAATGCACAAAATTCTCAAAATACTATGTTAGTTGGTCGTTGGACTCATGGGCCCTGTTTTAATGTTGATGTTCTTAATAATATTGTATGCTTCAGCAAGCTTGGTGCAATAACAATCGCCGATATTTCCAATTCTAAAATTCCTGTAATATTAAAAGAAGTTTTAATACCCTCAGAAGCTGAAGAAATTAAAATTAGTGATAGTTATGTCTATGTGGCAACTGCAGATTCCGGCTTACGGATAATTAATATTTCCAATCACGCTAAACCGTTTGAAACTGGATTCTATAAACGCCCTGGGAAATCGTATTGTGTGGCTATTAAAGGTAATTTTGCTTATACAGCATTCGGAACTGTGTTCAGTATTATCAATATTTCAAATCCATCATCTCCCTATGAGGTTGGGCATCTATATATGCCCAATGTTTCCTATGATATAGTAATTAGCAATGATTATGCATATGTAGTGGATGGAACTGCATTACGTATTATTAATATCTCAAATAAATCCTCACCATGGGAAATTGGATATTATAATGTCAGATGGGCTCATATTGTGGAAATAAAGGATAATTATGCTTATGTAACAAATTCATCCGGTGAATTGCGAATAATCGATATTTCAAATCCAATAATACCTGTTGAAATCGGATACTATAAAACTAGGGGGAATGCGAGTGAACTTACTTTAAAGGGGAATTATGCTTATGTAGCGGATGGAGATTCAGGTTTGAGTATAATCGATATCTCCGATCCCAAAGCTCCTTACGAAATAGGAAAATATGAAACACCGGGTTCTGCTTCTGATATTTCCTTAAATAACAATTTTGGATATATAGCCGATGGGGTTACTGGTTTATGTGTCATCGATATTATGAATCCGGCTGATCCTCAAGAAGTTGGTTATTATTCATTACCTCGTAATGCATGGGCTATTGCTACAGATGGGAAATATGTTTACGAAGTAGATTATCCTGTTGGTTTACGTATTATCGATATTTCCAATCTTGAGAATATTAAACAAATTGGATTTTTAGAGACACCTGGTAGTGCTTATGAAGTTGCATTAAAAGATGGGTTTGCATATATAGCAGATGGAGATTCGGGAATACGTATTATAGACATTTCCAATGTATTCGAACCTTTTGAACGGGGGCATTACAACACTCCAGGATTTGCAAAAGCTGTGTATTTAAGTAATAATTATGCCTATGTTGCGACTGGAGATTCAGGGTTGCGTATTATTGACATTTCTAATCCTGCTAAACCTATTGAAATAGGGAGTTACAATACTCCTGGAAATGCACAGAGTGTTGTAGTAGAGGGAAACTATGCTTATGTAACGAGCGGAGATTGGGGCCTACATATTATAGATATATCAAATCCTGTGAAGCCTTTTGAAATAGGTAATTATATGGCATCTAACATATATTTTCAAGATGTGGTAGTAAAAAACAACAGATTATATATTGCAGACTATACTAACGGTTTAATTGTATTAGACATTTCATATCCTTCAAAACCCTCTAAGATTAGTAGTTATGAAATTTCTGGTGATGGCTATAGTATCATTGAAAGTAATAATTATATATATTTTATGGCTTACTGGTCTGGCTTACATATTATAGATATTTCAAAACCTTCTGTACTAACAGAAGTAGGATTTTTTAAAATAGAAGGTGGGGCTTTAGATGTAGCGGTACATGAAAATTATGCTTTATTAGCCGTAGAACACAAAGGCATTTATATTGTTAAAACAGATCTTCCAACAAACATTTCCCTAAAACAAGGGATGGAATTACCTAATAAATTTTCTCTTTTTCAGAATTATCCTAATCCGTTCAATTCGACAACCACCATTCATTTTGGTCTATCAAAAAGCTCAAATATCACATTAAAAATCTACTCATTACTTGGAGAAGAAATCGAAACCATTGCCCATGGTAAATACCCGCCCGGTTTGCACGAGGTACAATGGAATGCTGGTAATCTGGCCAGTGGCGTGTACCTGTATCAATTACATGCAGAAAACTTTGTTGAAACAAAAAAAATGATTTTAATAAAATAATGTAAAGGATAACCATGAAACGGCTATTACTCTTATTTAGCCTCCTATTATTCTTTGTATTTCCCGTTTCAGGCGCTAACGACGATCATGAAAAAACCGTTCGATTAAAACCGCCCGCGGGACAGGAACCCATGTTAATATTGTTAATTGAGGCCCAGGATTTTGCCCATACTTACCCGGCTGATGAATTTCAGAAGCTGTTTTTTGGCGATAAGCCCAGCGTTAAAAACTATTTCTGGGAACAATCTTATCAGACGTTTGAACTGGTTCCCGCCAATGAAAATTATGGAACAGTAAACGACGGAGTCGTTGGCTGGATTAAGGTGTCCAAAAAATTCTCGGATTACGCTGAGGGGAACGGTGTTTACGACATGATTCAGGAAGCTTTAGAAATTTCCTACAATGCCGGATGGGTGGATTACAGTAAATATGATCGTAACGAACCCAAAGGCTATCTGAGCACCGATGAGCTGCACATTTTTGCTGTTATTGCCGCTTATGATATGGTAGTTGACAGCGATTCTTCATTATATCCTTATGTTCAACGGCGTCATATAGCCACCGATCCGGAGTTTTTTTATGTGGATTCCGTTTTTATTGCGGTTGGAGCTGAAGGCGGAGGGATGGCTCTGGCCGGGGAGATTTTAAGAATTCGAGATGATAAAATCGTGAAGAATAAAATGGGGCCCATGGCTCACGAAGTGGGGCACGACCTTGGATTGCCCGAACATTATCGTGACATTGATGGCGATATGTTTTTCGAAAATGCGGCTGCCTGGTGTTTGCAAGGCTCGGGCGATTCTGAAGCAATCCCCAAGGACAGCGATTACGATAACCTAAACTTTCCCAATAGTCTTTGTGCTCCGCACCGTATTCAACTGGGCTGGGTGGAGCCAATTGTGATTACTAAAGATGACAACTATTCTTTAAATTACATTGAAAATTCAATTAAAGGCGAAGCTTTTAAAGTCTGGGAAAATGGAAATCCTCAAAACGAATATTTTATTATTGAAAACAGATTCAAACAGTTGTCATCAAATTATGACAGTTTTATTCCCAATTCCGGATTGCTGATCTGGCATGTGGATAGTTCCAGAATTAAAAATGCAAAAGAAGACTATGCTTTAGGAATTGCTCTGGAAGACGCCAATTATAATGGCGTAATAGGAGAAAGCGGGGATGTTTTTTCGGCTTCGACCAAAAAAGAATTTCTTCAAAAGGCCACAGAGCCCAATAGCACCAGTAACGACGGTTCCATTACTGGCGTGGCCGTTTACAATATCAGTCATGCGGCTGAAGAAATGACGATGAAAATACACGTTTCGCATGAACCGGTAAAACTGGCGGCCGCAGCCAATCCAGCTTCGATTAAAGCGGACAATAATTCTACCGCCGAAGTCTCTGCCTTTTTACTTGATGTTTGGGACGATACTGTAAAAACCGTAACCAGAACCGTTACCTTTCGGATTATTGCGGGCGAAGAATATGGCGTTTTAATTGGCCCCACACAGGTTGAAACCCAGAATGGCGCAGCCACAACCCGATTACAATCCACTTCATCGGTTGGTGTTGTTCAAATCGAAGCCAGCTCAGAAGGGCTGGAAAAAGACACAGTTACGGTTTACACCTATTACCAGCCCACGATCGTAAATGGCTATATTCGTGAGAACACCACCTGGACTCAGGCCAACAGTCCTTATGAAGTCACCGGTGACATTATTATTACGGAGGGCGTTGTACTAACGATTGAACCCGGGGTGGTGGTTAAAATTAAGGGATATGCAGATATTGTTGTTCAGGGAGGATTGTGGGCCGAAGGCACGCCATACAATCGCATCATTTTTACCGCAGCCGGAAATCCAATTCCCGGCGCCTGGGGCGGTATTGAATTCCAACGAACAACAATGGATGGTTCGTCAAAATTGGCCTGGTGCGAATTTCAATATGGCGGCGGCGCAGATCTGGGATTTCCAATACGGTTAGATTTGCGAGCGAATCCGGTTATTCAAAATATTTCGATGGTTTCCTGTAAAATTAATGCCGTGGGGCTGCTGGGCGGTTACTACAATGTGGACGTACAAATTGACAATCCGGGGGTGCCTTTATGGCCAAATGGCGATATTCGGATTCAACCTGGCGCGGTTTTAAGTATTGCTCCGGGGTGCATTTTTAAAATGAACTCCACAATCGATATCCTGATTGATGGTGGCTTGAGCGCAAATGGCACAGAATCACAGCCGATCATTTTTACCTCATTTAGAGACGATGCGCGTGGCGGCGATTCCAATGGAGATGGCTCCAGTAGCCCCAGGGCCGGCGACTGGGGCGGCATTGAATTTAATAGCACCACGATCGACGCTTCATCAAAACTGGAATGGTGCGAGTTTTACTACGGCAGCGGCGCAGATGCTGGCTATCCCATTAAATTGGATTTACGCGCCAACCCTGAAATTAACAATGTAAAGATTGAAAATTGTAAAATCAATGCCATTGGACTGAGAGGCGGTTACTATGATGTGGATGTTAAAATCGACAATCCAGGTTTACCGCTCTGGTTTACCGGCGACGTGCTGATTTATCCCGGCGCGGTAATGACTATTGAAAAAGGTTGTTTATTTAAAATGAATCAAACCATAGACATTGGCATTGAGGGTGGTTTGAATGCCAGCGGAACGAAAAGCGAGCCCATTATTTTTACCTCTTACAGAGATGATAAACGGGGCGGTGATAGCAACGGAGATGGTTCCAGCGGCCCGGTGGCCGGCGACTGGGGCGGAATTGAGTTTAAAAGCACCACAATGGACGATGCCTCCAGGCTGGAATGGTGCGAATTTTACTATGGCAGCGGAGCGGATTTAGGTTATCCCATCATGCTGGACTTACGCGCCAATCCCGAAATTCAAAATGTAAAAATAGAAAACTGCAGGAAAAACGGCATCGCACTCAAGGGCGGAAATTACAATGTAGATGTAAAGATTGAAAATCCTGACCTGCCATTACTGCCTACCGGCGATATTGTCATTCAACAGGGCGCTGTCTTGAATATTGAAGAAGGCTGCCTGTTTAAGATGGACTACGGATTGGATTTTTCAATTCAGGGCGGTTTAAAAGCGATTGGTAGCCCGGCAAATCCCATCATCTTCACTTCTTACAAAGATGATAGTCGAGGCGGCGACACTAATAATAACGGTTACAGTAGAGGCGTTCCAGGCGACTGGGGCGGAATTAAATTCGAATCCACCACTCTGGATGATAAGGCACAATTAAGTTACTGCCAGTTTTATTACAGCGGCAGTGGCATCGGTTATCCCATCGTTTGCAACAATGCTAATCCGCTGCTTCAAAACATAACGATCGATTCGAGCAAATCGCATGGCATCTATCTGTACAACGACGCGCAACCAGACCTGGGCGGCGGCAACCGGGGCAGCGTTGGGCAAAATCGCTTTTTAGGATTTACAGCGACCGCCAATAAATATGCCATTTACAATAATGGCGCAGCCAGTGTGTTTGCCCGCTACAACTTCTGGGAAACCAGCATCGCTTCTGTTATTTCGGACAATATTTATGATTATTACGACAATCCCTCGAAAGGCATTGTGTATTTTGATCCCTTTAACGAGACCGGCGATTTTAATCCGCCAGAGGTGACCCTGCTTGCGCCCAACGGCGGCGAAAAATTTCACTACGGCGAATCGCAACAAATTCAGTGGAATGCTATAGATCAAACAGGCGTGTATCAGATCATCCTGTATTTTTCCAGAGACGGCGGCAGCACGTTTGAACCCATCGACACGGTTTCTAATTCAGGCAGATATAACTGGACAATTCCAGATTTAACTTCCTATTACTCTCGAATAAAGGTAGCGGCCATCGACATTGACAATAATCTAAGCTACGACATCAGCGATAACGATTTCTGGATCACCTCTTTTGAACCGCCGGGTAACGAACCGCCCGAAAGCCCCCAGATCATTTATCCAGAAAATAATACGGAAATGACGCCGGACGATTATCTTGTCTGGACGCAAGCCAGAGATCCGAATCCAGACGATGTAGTTTCGTATCATATTCAAATTGACGATGACAGCGCTTTTAGCGATCCGGAAATTAATTTTACTGATTCTTTTGAAGATCAAAGCAAAATTCAAAAGGATCAAATGGAGCAAAACCAGCAACTGTTTGCCAATTTTTCCATTGCGGTTTTAATTTCAGAGCTTTCCGGATATGATCATCTGGAAGACGATCAAATCTATTACTGGCGCGTGCGAGCCGTGGATAACTTTGGCGCCACTTCAGAATTTAACGATTCCACACATCGCTTCTTTTTTAATAAAATAAATACCACTCCACAAACGGTAAACAAAGGTTTTTCGCCAGCGCAGGGGGACACCATTCAGGATCTGACCCCTGAAATTAGCTGGTTTCATGCCACTGATCCGGATTGGAGCGATGATCAAAGCAAACTGAAATATGTTCTACAACTTTCGGATGACAATTTTAATGCTGGCCCTGATTTTCAGTACGAAACCCGCCCGGGCTTTTCTTCTTTTTTTGTGCCGGATACCCTGAAAGACGACGCCTTCTGGTATTACCGCCTCAAAACAAGGGATGACGAAGGCGCAGAGTCGTCCTGGTCAGAAGTGCAATGGTTTTACACCAATCACCCGGAACCGCCCGGCCCTTTCAAATTGTTGCAGCCTGCCAATCACGATACCATTGATTCGTTAACCGTTTTTCTGGACTGGGAAGAGGCCTCGGATCCGGACAAAGGCGATCGAGTTTTATTTAAGATCATGCTTAATGAAGGGGAACGTTTCGATTCTTTAAACGCCATTGTGATTGACAGCCTTTCTCAAAGCCATTATTTACTGACGGACTTTCTTGAAAAAGGGGCCACCTATTCCTGGCGGGTGTACGCTTATGATCGATATGGCCTTGAGACGCGCTGCGAACAGGATTTCTGGACATTTTCAGTTGATTCCTTTTTAACCGGCATTGACGAATCTCAGCAAAATTTACCCGTAAACTTTTTCCTGTCTCAAAACTACCCGAATCCATTTAATCCCACAACAACTATTAGATATGGGCTGCCAAAGTCCGTTCATGTTACCGTTGAAATTTTTAACGTTCTGGGCCAACGGGTAGCCATTCTTTTAAATCAAAGGCAAAAGGCGGGTTATCATCAAATTTTATGGGATGCCGGATTGCAATCGAGCGGTATCTACATTTGCCGCATTGTTGCCGGCGGTTTTGTCGCCACGAAAAAAATGTTGTTGATCAAGTAGAATTTTTAATTTGGAAATTTATTACTGGATAAATAAGATGGAGTTTAAATTTAAAAATCTTAGGCAACACAGCCGCAACCAAAATTAATAGCAAGCGCGGCGAAAACCGTCCCTTGCGGGAAATAACACCGAATTGCACTGAAAAATTTTCGCCAGTAGAGTAGAAAAGGGAATGTAAAGGCACACCTTTACATTCGCCTTCCCCCTCGTCAAACCGGACGTGCGGATTTCCCGCATCCGGCTTTCCTGTAGAAATTCACCACAAGCATTCACAATTGCCTATACGACCTAATCCATTAAAGAGATATCAAACCAAGGTCTTTAAAGTGCTGATAATAACTCACACCTTCAGGAGCACGATATCGCCTTTGACTTCGTCGGTTAATATGTTTGTATAAACGCATACGAACAAAATGGTTCATCTGCCGAAAGGTTTTACGTGGATAGCCATAGTTGTAGTAATTACGCCAGCCCTGTAAATGAATATTAAGCTCACGTATTAAGGCCGGAATAGGTTTAAAGCACATTCGGGAACCGGTCATCTCTCTTAGTCTTTCCTTTTCTCGTTTAGTTGATTTAGGTGAAGGAAAGATATTGAGATAACGTCTGTCACGACCAAATAAATCACGCTCAAAGCGAAAACTGAAACCAAGAAAATCAAGTCTGGCTCCTTTCTCGTTTAAATGCACGATCCTGGTCTTCTCATGATTGATGCGCAAATCCAGCCAGCCTTCTATGGTGGATTCTATCCACTCCTGAAGACGGGCGCCCTGGTATCTGGCCAGGATGACAAAATCATCGGCATAGCGTACCAGTTTGGCTCCCGCCCAATGAGCAGGCCCATCTTTGCCATAGAACACCTTGTCGAACCAATGAAGATAGATATTCGCTAATAACGGTGAGATGACTCCGCCCTGGGGCGTGCCCTTCCTGGGATGCTGTCTTTTACCTTTACCTTTTCCCTTATCTTCCACTACCGGTGCTTTTAACCACATCCGAATGAGTTTCAGTACGGACCGGTCTACAACTCGCATCCTTAGGCAAGCCATCAACTTGTTGTGAGGAATGCTATCAAAGTAGCCTTGCAGATCAGCGTCATAGATTTCTCTATAACCGGATTGGATATGCTGCTTTATGGCATCTAACGCTTGATGAGCGCTGCGTCCTGGACGAAATCCATAAGAAACAGGGAGAAAATCCGCTTCAAATATCGGTTCCAGAATCAGTAAACAAGCCATCTGTACCACTCGATCTTTAATCGTGGGAATACCCAATGGACGTTTCTTACCATCGGATTTTGGAATATACTTCCGTAGCACAGGCTGCGCTCTGTAACGTTTGCTGCGCAATTCCTCTTGTAGCGAATCCAGCAAGGCAGATACTCCGCCTTCCTGTGATTCAATCTCCTCAAAGGTAACTCCATCTACACCTGGAGCTCCTTTGTTGGCTCTTACCAACTGCCAGGCAGCATCCAATACGTCCCGGCGATATATCCGGTCGTATAGTGCATAAAACCTGAATTTTGGTTCTTGCTTGGCTTTGTGGTATAGTTTCTGTCTCAAAGAAGAAACTTTCTCCGGTAATCTCTTGCGAGTACCGGACATGAGATAAGCATAAGATGCTTCCC
>JAJRVW010000146.1 GCA_024277115.1 Calditrichota bacterium | reverse complement strand
TGACCGGGCAGCCAATGGCAAACGTATGGCCATCCTCGATATCAGCGGCGCTATTATTGAGGGAAAACTAAGGGTAAATATAAAATACGCGCACACTATGTTTAACAGACAAACCATCAAAGCCTTATGTACAGATTACCAGGCTTCCCTGACCGGCTTAATCGAACATTGTAAAGGGCCGGGAGCAGGCGGCTACACCCCCTCGGATTTTGCGGAAGCCGGACTGGACCAAGACGACCTCGATGACATTTTGGATGATTTGGATGAATAGTTTTTTTACCTTCGGATCCTCATGGATAGAAAACTTTTTTATCAGGCCGTTCAAAGACTATACGCAGTCGGAGGGATATTTTAACTGCGTCTCTTAAAGGGGCAACGTACACGAAAATTTTAAATAGTTTTACTTTAATATTCGGCCATCATGGTTTAGAGAAGATTTTACTTTAATTACATTGAGAGAATTTGTCGGCAATCATAATAAACTTTTTATGATTTTAATTAAACGCAATGAACATTTAAATACATGCCGTGCATTTTGGAAAATCGAATGAATAAGAATTCTAACCGCATTTCTAAGCTTTCACCGGAACAGCTGGAACTGCTTCGTAAAAAACTTGCAAAAAAGAAGACTATACAAACAAATAGCACCATTCAAAAACGAAAAGCCCCTTCTGTTTACCCACTTTCATCGGCACAGGAACGACTTTGGTTTTTTAATCAGCTGGCCCCCGGAAACGCCTTTTATAATATAACTTCCGCAATTCGGATAACTGGCCCCTTTCATCCTTCAATTTTTGAGAAAAGCCTAAACATGGTTGTGTCCCGGCACGAAATTTTACGGTCGTATTATCTTATCGAAAAGGGGGGCCCGCTACAAAGAATCGCCACTAAATTAAAACTTAAAATCATAATTAAAGATATCTCTTTAGAAAAACCAACGCTGCATAAAGACAATATTCGTAAATTAATAGAAAAAGATGCAGCTCTGCCCTTCGATCTCTCTATAGCCCCTTTAATACGAGTTAAAATTATTAAAACAGCTATCAATGAACATGTTTTGATCATGACGATGCACCACATTATTGCCGATGGCTGGTCGAGCCCAATATTGTTAAATGAAACAGGGAAGTATTATGATGCTTTTCTCAATCACAAAGAAATTACTATTGAGCCCCTAAAAATCCAGTACGCCGACTATGCCGTTTGGCAAAAAGAAAAAAGCAACTCCCAGAAGCAAAACCTACAACTTAAGTTTTGGCAGGATAAATTATCCGGCCTGCCGGATATATTAGAATTCCCAACTGATAAAAGACGCCCTGCCGAGCAAACTTTTAATGGTGCCCATCACCATTTTACATTAGGAAAAAAACTTAGTCAATCCATCAAAAACTTCTGTAAGGAAGAGAATACCACGCTGTTTATTACATTAATGAGCATTTTTCAGATAATATTATATCGCTATTCCGGGCAGAATGATTTTGGGGTTGGCATGCCCATTGCTAATCGCAATAAAAAAGAAATTGAGCCCTTGGTTGGTTTTTTTGTAAATACCCTTGTACTCCGTGCAAAAATTGACCCAGGACAGTCCTTTATACATTTTTTACAAACTACAAAAAATACAGCCCTCGAAGCCTATGACAATCAGGATATCCCTTTTGAAAGAGTTGTAGAGTCGCTGCTTCCAAACCGGAAATTAAGCCACTCGCCTTTTTTCCAGACAATGTTTGAACTACAATCTGATGCTTTGGGCAGCCTGGCTTTTGGAAATGTTAAATTGGAAGCGATCCCCTTTGAAAACAATACTTCCAAGTTTGATCTTTTAATGATGATGGATGATAGCCCAGAAGAAATATCCGGTTCATTGGAATACAATACTGATCTTTTTTCTCCAAGGGCCATAAAACAGTTTTGTAATCACTTCATCAACCTAGTAAGCAATATACTTGCAAATCCATCAGGAAATATCGGTGCATTTTCTTTTATGGACGAAGCAGAAAAAACACTTATTCTCGAACAGTGGAACACCAACACGAAAACTTATCCACACTATAATAATTTAATGGACCGTTTTGAGGAACAAGTTGTTTTAACACCCGGTTCTATCGCCATTCGTTTTAGAGAGAAAAGCCTCACTTATAAACAGCTTAACGATTTGTCTAATCAACTTGCACACTATTTACTAAAAAAAGGCTTACAACCGGGCGAAATTGTTGGCTTGTTAATGGAACGCTCACTGGAATTGGTTATTGCCATGTATGCCATCCAAAAAGCCGGTGGCGCGTATTTGCCGTTAGATCCATTATATCCAGCCAAACGTATTCTTTTTATGGTGGAGAGTACCAGCCTTCGGTTTATTTGCACCCAAAGCCAAATAGAAGATAAAGCGCCCAATATCAATTTAACTTCTCTTTGCATAGATACCTTAATAGGTACTTTAAAAAATGAATGCCCGGATAATATCAGCCGGAATGATATGGATGGCATGGGTGCGGCTTATATGATTTTCACATCGGGCTCTACTGGCAAACCGAAGGGTGTGCTTATTGAACACCGTGCCATTTTGAACCGCTTGTTTTGGATGCAGGAAACTTTTGAGTTAAAAACAACAGATGCCATTTTACAAAAAACCCCATTTAGTTTTGATGTATCGGTATGGGAATTTTTCTGGCCTTTACTTTTTGGGGCAAAAATGGTAATTGCCAAGCCCGAAGGGCACAAAGACACGAATTACCTTTGTCAACTAATCCGGCAGGAAAAAATCACCACCATGCATTTTGTACCTCCAATGTTGCAAGTTATACTGGAAGACCCCAGTTTTAAACAATGCAGTTCTTTAAAGCGCGTTGTTTGTAGCGGTGAAGCATTAAATATGGACCTACAAAATAAATTTTTCACCCAACAAAGTGCCGATTTATACAATCTTTATGGGCCGACAGAAGCAGCCGTAGACGTAACATATTGGAAATGCAGAAAAGATGAAACTCTTACTTCTGTTCCAATTGGAAAGTGTATCGCAAATACAAAAATTTATATATTAGACAAAAACCTCAACCCGGTTCCTGTGGGTGTAAGTGGAGAGCTTCTTATTGGTGGCGTTCAACTTGCCCGCGGTTACCACAATCAGCCCGAACTAACCGCTGAAAAATTTATCCCCGACCCATTCTCCAAAATCCCAGACCAAAGGCTTTACCGGACAGGTGATTTGGCCCGCTTTATCCATGATGGCACTATTGAGTTTCTTGGCCGAATTGACCACCAGGTAAAATTGCGTGGGTTTCGGATCGAACTAGGGGAAATTGAAACCGTCCTTAATAAAAACAGTGCTGTCAGCGAGAGCCTTGTTTTAGCTCAAAAAATGAAAAATGACGACTTAGCCCTTACCGCATACATTGTTGCAAAATCAGAAATAGAAATAAATGAATTAAAATCGGATGTAAGCCAGCTTTTACCAGAATATATGATCCCATCTTTTTTTATTTTGTTAGATGCGTTTCCGCTCAATGTGAACGGTAAAATAGACAGAAAAGCCTTACCTGCGCCAGACCAGTCTCATATCAACAAAGAAAAAAATTATGTCGCGCCTAAAACCAATCTTGAAAAATTCCTTGTAAAAGAGCTCCAAGATATTTTAAAAATGGATAAAGTCGGAATCCATGACAACTTTTTTGAGATTGGGGGAAACTCTATCCAGGCAGCAATACTAGCAAACCGGCTACAAGAAAAAATGGAAGAGGCATTTCAGGTAGGTGCAATCTTTTTCGTCCCTACAATTTCTGAGTTAGCCACTCATTTAACAGAATACTTCCCAAATGCCGTATATAAAGTTACAGGGGAGAAACCTGCCCATACAAACATAACAAAAAATATTGACATAGCCGGAGCGGTCATTTCCCAAAAAGATATTGAAAAGTTCAACACCTATATTCCATCATTTCCACCGTATAAAGATGGCAGTGAAAATAAACAAGCCATTTTTGTTCTATCGCCTCCGCGCTCAGGCTCCACCCTTTTGAGGGTAATGCTGGCCGGCAACCCACAGTTATTTTCCCCACCCGAGTTAGAACTTATGGCCTTCGAAAACCTCGCCCAGAGGAAAGAAGGATTTACAGGTGAGTTTGATACATTACTTGAAGGCACATTACGGGCAATTATGGAATTGGAAGACTGTGATGCCAATAAAGCACAGGAAATTATGAGCGTTTACGAAAGTAATGCCCTAAGTATAAAAGATTTTTATCGGGAATTGCAGTTATGGGCAAAGGGCCGGTTACTTGTCGACAAAACACCCGTTTATAGTTTAAGTACAGAAATCTTAGAACGTATTGAAAATAATTTTGAGAATCCCCTCTACCTGCATCTAACACGAAACCCCTATGCAAGTATTTATTCATTTATCGAGGCAAAACAAAACCGTTTTGTATTTCGTCAAAAACTGCCATTTACCCTACGCCAACTGGCAGAGTTAGTCTGGTTTACGAGCCATAAAAATATCCTGCATTTTTTAGATTCGATCCCTGCTGAACGCCAACATAAAGTTTTATTTGAAGAGATGGTCAGCAATCCGGAAGCTACAATGAATTCGGTTTGTACCTTTGCAAACATAAAACCTCACGCAGACATGCTAAGGCCTTATGAAGGTAACAAAATGACTGATGGCGTTTCTGAGAATACGGCGATGATTGGTGATATGAAGTTTTATGTTCACAAAACAATCAACAAGCAAGTAGTTGAAAAATGGAAAACGTACCATACATGGAACTTTCTTTCTAAAGACTCAACCGCTCTTGCAGAAAAATTAGGATATACAGACGTAAATCCTTTGCCGGAAGTAAAAAATAATTTTAAAACAATCGCGCCAGTTGAACGTGGCCAACAAATGCCCCTTTCATTTGCACAGCAAAGATTGTGGTTTCTGGATAAATTTGATCCAGGAAAAGCAACTTATAACATCCCTTTGGCCGTAAAGATTACCGGCAAACTAAATAGCAAACTTCTCAGGAAAACGATTCAACATATTATTAAGCGGCACGAAAATTTGCGTACAAACTTTATTGAGGCCGATGGCAAGGCACAAATAAGAATCCAACCACATGTAAATTTTATTCTTCGTCAGCATGATTTATCACACTTACCAGCCCAAGAGCGAGAGAAAGAGTTAAAAAAAATAGCCGATACGCAGATCCAAGCATCTTTTAACCTTGCAACAGATACCCTCATACGCGGTATGGTTATAAAAACTGGCGAGGAATCGTACCTGTTGGTTATCGTAATGCACCATATTATTTCTGATGGCTGGTCAATTGGCATCTTTTTAAAAGAGATAAAAGAGCTTTATGAAAGCTTTATAATTAATAAAAACGCAAAACTGCCCTCCTTAACAATCCAATATTATGATTATGCACATTGGCAAAGAGAGTGGCTTAGTGGACAACGCCTAGACGATCAACTTTCTTTTTGGCGGAAACAGCTAACAGGGGCGACACACACTTTAAGCCTTCCTTTTGATAGGGCCCGGCCTAAAATTAAAACTTTAAATGGCGCCAGGGAGTTTTTTTTAATTTCAAGTGCAAGTACAAAAAAAATAAAACAAATCTGCCAAAAAGAGAATGCTTCACTTTTTATGGGGCTCATCTCAGCCTTCTATATTTTACTGCATCATTACAGTAGCGATACAGATATTTGTGTTGGGACGCCCATTGCCGGAAGAACGCATAAAGAGTTGGAAAATATAATTGGTTTTTTTGTAAATACACTTGTCATGCGTGCAAACTTATCAGGGAATCCTACATTTAAAGAGCTTTTACAACAAGTTCATAATGTTTCCAAAGGCGCTTTTGATAATCAGGACATCCCTTTTGAAATGCTTGTTGATGAACTGCAACCGGTGCGTGATATGAGCACATCACCCTTCTTTCAGGTGATGTTTGTCCTGCAAAATATGATTACAGAGACACTACAAATGCCCGGACTAAGTATGACGCCGTATTCTGTGGAAAGCAAGACCTCTAAGTTTGACATCACCTTTACATTAATCCAAAAAGAAAACAACCTCGATGGCGTATTGGAATACAACACCGATCTTTTTGAGCGTGGCACGATAAAGAGGTTTATCGGTCATTTCCAGTTTTTATTAGATCAAATCGTTGCGGCGCCCGATGCCACACTCGATTCGTATTCCTTATTGCCTCAAACCGAGCGGGA
>JAJRVW010000008.1 GCA_024277115.1 Calditrichota bacterium | reverse complement strand
ACCCAATTCTTAGTGATGTTAAATTAGCGGAACTGCCCCTTGCTGAAAAAGTGAAACGTGTAGTTTCAGAAAATCCCCTTATTAGTACATGGCAAATAAAAAAGGTTTTGAAACACGATCATTTTGGAAATACAAAAATTGGTATTTTTAAATTAATCAGGTTGCTTAAAGATTTAGATTTAAATACCAGAGAAAAAAGATACCGTTTTTATCGTTCTTGTTAATAAAAGATTTTAATTAAAGTTTATAGGAATTAATATGAAAAGCACAAAATATCTCATTTCTGTTTTATTCTTTCTCTTAATTGCAATGACCGAATTATTTGCGAACTCAAAAGGATTTCTTGTTGAGCCAACACCACAAAAAAATCAAAGATCTCATCCATTTAAAGCAAGTGATGGCGTTCTGGTTGATGTTTTTCCGGATTCAAATTCATTTTTGAACAAAATTTTCCCAATTGATGACAGAGGTTATGCCGAATTCCCTCTGGCGGGGAAAATAAATGTTTCCAAAATGACAGAAAGACAATTAATCGATTTTATCAGAAAGACATATAAAATTTATCTTAGATACCCCAATGTTTATGTTAAACCGGTGGCCCGTATTAGTTTGTTGGGTGGTTTTACAACGCCAGGTTTGTATTATGTTGATATAAATAGTTCATTGTGGGATGCCATTTATGAAGCGGGAGGTCCGGTTTTAGAAGATGGTATTTATGAAATGCATTGGCAAAGAAATGAAGAGGATGAATCAGAAGACGTAACACGATACTTTGAGACAGGAACATCCTTACGTGCGATGGGCTTTAAATCCGGTGATCAAATTTGGACACCTTCCCCTGCTGCACGTACAATTTGGGATGCGATTCGTGATGTAATGCCGATCTTGTCATTTACCACAACGATTTGGTTATTGTATAATACATATCAACGTGATCAGGTATTGTTAGCACGCTAAACAAGGATAAAAAATGCAAAATAAAGAAACAGGTTCAAAGAAAAACAATCTTGGTGCTTCTGGATCGGGAGGCTTTGATTTTAAAAAATATGTTCGACTTTTTAAAAGGAAAAAGTGGACCATCATTGGAACATTTATCCTTGTATTTATAATTACTTTAATCGCTGCCGTAAAGTTTGGCCCAAAGAGAATGTATTCTACAGACGCCCTTTTGCAGTTTGATGACCGCAGCAGGCTTGCCGGGACAGAAACACGTGGTGGACGGGGCAGGGCGCAAAACGACAGTAAATTAGGAATGATGATGAGCCGTACATTCCTAAAAAATGTTATCGAAAAATTATCCCTGGAATTTTATGTCCGTGGCGTAAACCGTTTTTCTGCGATCGATTCTGTTGCAGTGGATGATGAATATATTGAAGGAAGATACAGACTTGAAAAAACAGATTCCGGTTATAAACTATTTTATACCAGCCCGGATAAGTCTGTTGAAGACAAGGTTGTTTTAGAGGATACGTCATTAAAAAATAATATTCTGCAATATGGTGGTTTTAAAGTAGCGATTAAACCCACTTTTTTTGATTCCAATAAAAAACTTGAATTTGATTTAGTCCGTAAAGAGCGGGCCGTCCTGGCTTTACGGGCATCCTTGCAACCTGGATTTAAAAATCGGGACAGAACACTTTTAGAAATAAAAATATCCGGGCCGGACAGACATCTTGTTAAGGAAACCCTTAATACGGTGATTGATGAATTTGTCACCCAAAATATTAATTTTAAAAAATTTCATACCAGAGAAGTCCTGGAGATTTTAACAGAACAGTTAAGGGAAGCAAAGGAAGACCTGGACTTAGCAAGTGAAGAATTGAAAAACTTTCGGCAAAGAAACCCAACCGTTGGCCTTGCCGCAGATGCTGCAGGCGCTGTTACCGGTGTAACCATGATCGAGAGTCAGAAACGGGCTGTTGAATCTAAAAAAAGCGAACTGGAAAGACTGTTGGCGCAGTTTAATGCGGCTACGGCTGATGACAAATACAGTGTTTTAAATAAAGTATTGTCTTTTCTTGGGACACAGGGCGCGGCCACAGCTCCTGCGCTATCGGCAGATTTTACTAAGTATAATACAGAGCGTCTTACTCTCTCCGGGTCTTATGCGCCATCGCACCCCATTATTATAGAAAACCAGCGGCAGATGGATAAAATTACGAAAGATATTATTTTAACGGCCCAAAACCAATTAAACAGTTTTAATGAGTCTATTCAAAGATCGGCAAATCAAATTAGCCAGGAAAATAGACAGCTTCGTAAATTACCTGCAAAAGAATTAGAATACGTAAACTTACAACGCAAAAGAAATGTGGCCGATAATATTTATTCCTCTCTTCTGGTTCGGCATAATCAAGCTAAAATTTCGGATGCGGTAGAAGTTGGTGATATCATAATTCTTGATCGGGCTGTTCTACCTTCAGCAGGTGGGAAAATGGCCTATTATATGAAATATCTAATGATTGCGTTTATTGTAGGATTAGGTGTTAGTGTTGGGTCGTTTTGCTTTCGGATTTTATGGATAAAACTGTGCGTACCTCGGATGAACTTGAGAAGGTACTTCCTATCAGGGTTGTGGCAAAAATACCTGTCGTTGGCTCAGAGAAAAATATAGAAACCGATAATTTTGATAATTCAAAACGAATCGATCCCAAGTTAGTTACGGCGGATTATTCGCCAACACCTATGGGCGAGGCTTATAGAAGTTTGCGTACCCAGCTTTTGTTTAGTACAGAACAAAAGAAGAGCCGCTCTATTTTTATTACATCTTTAAATCCTGGAGAGGGAAAATCGTTAAATGCAGGTAATTTGGCCATAACTTTTGCCCAGCAAAAAATCCCTACTTTAATCGTTGACGCGGATTTGAGACGCGGTGTTTTGCATAACTCATTTGCATGTAATAAAAAACCGGGACTTTCAGATTTTCTATATAGTAACGCGGATATAAACGATGAAAATATTCGTAAAGTGATTCAGCAAACGCATATCCCAAATTTATATTTACTTAGCAGTGGTATGCCTGTGCCGAACCCTTCAGAAATTTTGGGCTCTCAGCGAGGCAAGGATGTAATCAAATTTTTAACAGAACGTTTTGGCTTTGTTATAATCGATACGCCACCGATAATGGTCACAGCAGATTCGGTTGTAATCTCGCAATATGTTGACCATGGATTGTTTATCGTTCGTGCAGGTAAAACAAATGTGGAAGAGGCCAAAGAAAAAATAAGTGAATATGAAGATTTTCAAAACCAGCTTTTTGGCATGGTTTTAAATTGTGCTGAGTTAGATATTAAAAAAGAAAATTACAAGTATTCATATTATAATTATTAAAATTTTTTTTAAAGCACACCTTTTATATAAGGGATTTTTATTTCGATAGAAATCCCTTTTTTTTAACATAAAATTGAAATGAAACTAGTACATACATTTTTAGAATCCAGCTTTGATAAAGCCCCGCAGCAACCGGCAGTTTGGTTTAAAGACAATTGGCACAACTATCAAGAACTGGAAGAAACAGCAAATAGAATTGCCAATTTTTTAATACGATCAGGTATAAAAAAAAGCGATCGTGTTGCCCTCCTTTTAGAGAATTCTTTTTATTATGTGGCGATTTATTATGGTATTCTAAAAGCGGGATGTGTGACTGTCGGCCTAAATACAGAAACCACCGCATCTTCGCTTAGTTATTTATTGGCAAACTCGGATAGCCGTGTTTTATTTACAGACAAGTCCTTTAAAAAGCATTTGATTCCAAATTTAGGGCAGCTGTCTAATCTTTTGAAACTCGTGTTCATCTCAATCCCTAAAGGATTTGAAGACCCTGAGAATGTAGAAGAATTAAACTCAGTTTTAAAAAACAATTCTTCCAGCAGGCCAAATGTCAGGTTGATAGACCTTGATTTGGCCGCCATTGTGTATACTTCTGGGAGTACAGGCGTACCGAAAGGCGTAACCCTTTCCCATTTAAATATTGCCACAAATACAGACTCTATTATCACCTATCTCGAGCTTACAACGCAAGACCGGATGATGGTGATATTACCCTTTTATTATATTTATGGCATGTCCCTTCTAAATACGCATATTGCTATTGGCGGTAGTTTGGTTATCGATAACCGCTTTGCTTTTCCCAATGCCGTACTAAACACAATGGAGGAAACAGAGGTAACCGGTTTGGCCGGGGTTCCTTCAACTTTCGCGATTTTATTAAATAAATCCAATTTAAAATCACGCAAATTCGAAAAGCTAAGATATTTAACCCAAGCGGGTGGCGCCATGGCTCCGAGTATGCAAAAAGAAGTTGAGGATGTTTTTAGTCCGGCCAGACTCTTTATTATGTATGGCGCTACCGAAGCATCTGCCCGGCTTTCCTACCTCGATCCTCAATTTTTATCGCAAAAATACGGTTCAATCGGCAAACCAATCCCAAATGTAGATTTGTTTGTTGCCGACGCCCAAGGCAATCCGCTGCCACAAGGTGAAAAAGGTGAGATTGTGGCCCGTGGCGCTAATATTATGCAAGGATATTGGAAAGATAAAAATGAGACAAATAGTGTTTTAAAAAACGGGCTTTACTTTACCGGCGATATTGGCACTACGGACAAAGATGGATTTTTATTTATTGTTGGCCGGTCAAAAGATATGATAAAGGTTGGTGCAAACAGGATTAGCGCCAAGGAAATTGAAGAAGTGATAATCGAGAATGAAAATGTTATTGAAGTGGCAATTATTGGTTTACCTGATAAAATTTTAGGCGAAATAATGGATGCCTGCGTGGTCCTTAAAAATGAGCAAGAAGGTTGGCGTGAGAAATTATTAAAGCATACAAAATCTAAACTTCCCTCTTTTAAAGTACCTTCAAAATTTACCCGCATGGAAAGTTTGCCCAAAAACAGCTCTGGAAAAATAATGAAAAATAAACTAAAAGAATTAAAAGGGATAAAGTAAAAAGTATGCAGGTTCATTATTTAACGGATCAGACAGAGTTGTGGGATGATTATGTAGAACAGCACGAACAAGGCTCTATTTATCAAAAATCAGAATGGAAACGAATCATTGAAAACCATTTTGGTAAAAAGACTTTTTATATTTATACGCTTAATGATCAAAAAATTACCGGCGTGTTACCGCTTATACTTTTTAAATCCAGGCTGTTCGGGACATTCATCATCTCGGTGCCTTATGTAAATTATGGCGGCATGCTCTACTCGGATGCAGAGTCCGAAAAACTTTTGTTAGCGGAAGCCGAAAAAATCCGAATAGAAACAGGCGCTGACTTTGTGGAGCTGCGTAATTTAACCAATCAGCATGAAGGGCTCACATTAAAAACACAAAAAGTGACTTTCTTTCTTGACCTGCCTGAAACGGACGAAGAACTTTTTGCCGGATTTAAATCAAAACTAAGAAGCCAAATCCGTAGGCCATTAAAAGAAGAGATGTATTCCAAAATTGGCGGCCTGGAATTACTGGATGCTTATTATGCCATCTTTTGCCGCAATATGCGCGATTTAGGCACACCGGTTTATAGTAAAAGCTTTTTTAAAACAATTTTAGAAGAATCCCCGGATAACAGTAACATTGTTATCGTCTATACAAAAGAGCATAAGGCCGTGGGCTGTGCGTTCTTAATCGGGTCAAAAAAGCGAATGGAAATCCCCTGGGCTTCCACCCTTAGGGAGTACAACCGTTTGAGCCCAAACATGCTTTTGTACTGGGAAATTTTAAAATTTTCAATTGAAAAAGGTTATAAACAGTTTGATTTTGGCCGATGCTCTAAAGATAGCGGTACATATAAATTTAAAAAACAATGGGGCGCCACAGAACAGCAATTATACTGGTTCTATTTATTGCCGGAAGGCCAAAAACTTCCTGAGATTAACCCAAATAACCCCAAATACAAATTAGCCATTGCAGCCTGGCAAAAAATGCCACTGTTCATGACCAAAATAATCGGGCCACAAGTAGTAAAGAATTTACCTTAACGGAGTTCGAACTTTATAGAATGGCAAAAATGGCAAAAAAACCGGCCGTAGTACTTGGCAATTTAATGATGGGAAGATGCTTCTCACTTGCCGGAATCCCATATATTGGTATTACAACAAAAAATGATAAACGGTTATTTTATTCAAAGACATGTATAAAAGGACTTTCTTTACCAAATCCTTCAAAAGCACCGGAAAAAACTTTGGAAGGCTTGTTGAAAATAGTAGATGAATTTGGTGAAGGGTTACCTCTTTATTATACAAATGATGCCCAATTGAAATTGATTGCCGAGAATTATGAGCTGATAAGTAAAAAATTTAAAGTCCTTTTACCTACTCAGGAAGTGGTCGATTCCAGCCTCGATAAAAATATATTTCATAAGATTGTTGAAAAGTATGATTTGCCCATTCCGCCTACAAAGCATAAAAGCGATATTAAAGATGGCTCTGAGCTGGATTACCCCATTATCATTAAACCAACAAGCCGCATCCATTGGTTTAATTCGCAGGTCATTAAAGAAATCGGTTCTCAGCAAAAAGTATTGCTTATAAATAATTTAGATGAGTTTATCTATTATCGAGAAAAAATAGATCAGGAAGATATTGATTATATCGTCCAGAAATATATTCCGGGCCCGGAATCCAATATCCTAAGCTATCATAGTTTTTTTGATGAAAATTCAGAACCCCTCACTTCATATTGTGGTCGTAAGGTGCGTACCTACCCGTATGATTATGGCTTAAGTTGCTATCTTGGATTGATTAAAGACGATAATGTTGTTAAAACAAGCGTTGATATGCTCAAGAAATTAAACTTTCGCGGGCCAATAAAAATCGATTACAAACTAGATGAACAGACGGGCAAGATTTATTTATTGGAGATTAATCCGCGATACAATATGTGGCATTACCTTGGGGCAAAGGCAGGGATCAATCTTCCGGCAATTGCTTATGATTATCATCTGGGCAATAAAACAGGGCCATATCCTACAGAATACAGAACAGACATTAAGTGGTTGAGCGCATTTCAGGATTTCCAGGTTTATCGGGAAATTAAAGGGAAAAATTTAATTTCTTCCTGGGGCTGGATTAAGTCTTTGAGGGGCAAAAAAATTTACCAGACATACGCCTCAGATGATATTATGCCTGTACTTTACGGGTTAAAAGAAACATCAAAAGGGGTTATACGCCGTGTACGGAGAATCCTCAGTTGAAGTATTTAATCTTTGCCGATCTCCACGCCAATAAATATGGCATTAAAAATATTTTGGCTTTCTTTAAGGAAAATGGCATTGATAAAATGTATTGTCTGGGTGACATTGTGGGCTATAACAGTTATCCCAATGAGTGTGTCGAGTTTATAAAAAATAATAATATTGATTCGATTAAAGGTAACCACGAGTGTTTGGTTTTGGATGAACTATCGCTGAGTACATGCAGGAGCGAACGAAGCCAGAATGCCATTGGCGTGACAAAGAAAATATTGAGTGAAGAGAACCGCGCCTTCTTAAAAAAGATGCCCGACGAATTACAAATAACACAAAATTCTATTGGAATCCATGCGGGGTTCAACTCCGTTTATGAAACAGTTAATACCATCGATAAAGCAAAAAAGAATTTTGATATACTCAGACAAAGAGGTAAAAAAATTGCCTTTTTTGGACATACGCACCGTCCTGGCAGTTATGTGTACAATCTAATAAAAGAGAGTGTTACCACATTTCCGATCGGGAAAACACTTATAATAAAAGAGGATGAATTGTATTTGATCAATCCCGGAACTTGCGGTGAACCCCGGCATGGCCTGCCATTAAGTTTTATTATGTATGATGACGTGGCGGGCGAGGTAAGTTTTCAGGTTTTTGATTTATCCGATGAAAATGTTGCCGACCTAAAAGCTAATAATAAACGGGTGTTCGGTACAACGAGTTTAAAAAGATTTCCCAGGCAAGTGCATGAAAAGACAAGAAAACTTTATTATAAAATCGGTAAAATAAAAGATAATTTTTCTCAAAGCATTGTCTTGTAATGTGTGAGCGTTGTTTTATTTTACAGTATTGAAAATATTTAAGAAAAGAACATAAGTGTATTTAGAAATCCTATTTTGGGGCTTGCTGGCCCTGCTTATTTACATCTATATCGGCTATCCGCTTGTAAGCACAATCTTAGCGCAAATCATCAAAAAACCCGCATTGGTAGATACGGATTACCTACCATCGGTTACGATGGTTATTTCGGCTTATAATGAGGAATCGGTGATAAAATCGAAGCTGCAAAATGCTTTGGAGATAGATTATCCTGAAGACCGGTTTTCAATTATTGTTGTCTCCGATGCATCGGATGATAAGACAGATACCATTGTTGAAAATTTTGGCCATCCTGCTATCCGCCTGAAACGTATGACAGAACGATTAGGCAAAACTTTTGGCGTAAATAAGATTATGCCGGAAATAAAAAGTGAGATTGTTGTTTTTTCCGATGCGAATGCCATTTATGAACCCAGTGCCATAAAAGAACTTGTAAAATATTTTAAGGACCCAAAAATTGGCTATGTTGTCGGCAACGCCCAATATATTAAAGAGGGGCAAAGCAAAGCTGGCAAGCAGGAAGATTCATACTGGTCCATGGAGATACGCCTTAAAATATCGGAGTCAAAAATCGGATCGGTTGTTGGTGGTGATGGCGCTATTTATGCCATCCGCAAAGAGCTTTATAAACCGCTGCAAGCGGATGATATTAATGATTTTGTAAATCCTTTACAGATTATTCTGCAGGGGTATCGCGGTGTATTTAATCCCGATGCAATTTGTTATGAACATGGCGCTGACACGTTTGACAAGGAAATTGGCCGGAAGCGACGGATTGTGAACCGGAGTTGGCGGGGGCTCTTTAAAAATATTGCTGTATTAAACCCGTTCAAAACTGGTCTTCATGCCTGGCAGGTATTTTCTCATAAATTATTGCGTTGGCTTGGCGGGATATTTTTATTGGCATTTCTTGTGACCAATTTTTTTCTTTTGGGCCACAATTTTATTTATGATGCCTTCATTTTTGGTCAGGGTGTTATGTATTTTTTAAGTATTATCGGCTGGCTGGTAATTGACCGGACAAAGTTCGCGCCATTTTTTATCTCCATCCCTTATTATTTTGTCCAGGTAAATATTGCCTCAATTTTAGGCATTTTAGATAATTTCCTTGGAAAAAAATATACTACATGGCAGACAATCAGAGATCAGTAATTAAGAAAAATTTTTAATTTTTAGGCAGTAATATGGGCTATATAGTAAAAGAAGCGGATTTGGTAAAAGACCGCCAAATTATGGTAGGCATACTTACCAACAACCGGTCAGTTGCCGGATTTGATTATGATAAAAGGTTCGAATGGATTTATCTGAATAATCCGTTTGGAAAGGCCAAAGCATGGATTATTTGGGACGACAAAAAAAATATCCCGGTTGGCTTTACAGGTGTTTTTCCCCGGCCTGTATTTGTTGAGGGCAAGCAATACATTGGGTGGAATTGTGGAGATTTTTCCATTGAAAAAAAATACCGGGCATTGGGCGTGGCATTAAAACTACGACGGGCTGCAAAAGAATGTATCGATGATAATAACCCGCCATTTTTGTATGCACACCCTAATGAGCGTATGGAAATTATTCATTTAAAAGTCGGGCACAAAAAAATAGCACAGATGCACCGCTATGCTTTGCCAATTCGGGTGACCCGCCAGGTAAAAGCGATTGTCAAAAGTACAAAGCTTTCTTTTTTTCTTGCCAAACCCGCCAACCTGTTGCTCTCTTTCAAGTACCGGTTTAATACATTTTTAGGGTTATCTGGCAAAATTTACGACGATGTGCAGGTTCACAAAGGCCATGATGAACTTTATCGAAAAATGACCGAAGCCTTCCCGGTTGTCGCAGACAGGAGCAGTAAATATCTACAATGGAAATTTGGCTCCAACCCAAACCGTAAATATCAGCAATTTGATATGTTTTATAAAAATCATTTGGTTGGGACCATTTTCTTCGTCCGTAAAGATGATGTCGTGCATATCATTGATGTATTGGTTGATGATTTTGATCGCTTTTCGTCTCAACTGTTCCGTATGTTTATAAATAATGTGCGTAAAAATTTTAAAAGGTCAATTGTTTCCCTCTCATTTATAATTGAAGAGTTTAACCCGTTCATCCCTGATCTGAAGAAGCTGGGTTTTAAATTTCGGCCGGATGCGACGTCCGGGGTAATTGCTTATTCCAATGAGGAGAAAAATCCGGATTTGGCAGCAGCAGTAATGGATGGGAAAAAATGGTTTATGACCGTAGGCGACAGGGATGCATAAATATAATTAAAGCATTCCGCTAAAATTTAGTATTAATATTTAAGGAGTTTTGTAAATGAAAGATCAGATTTTAAAGTTTCTGTATGATGACAGTTTGAAAGAAGAATTTGAAGATTTAGATAATGATGACTCACTATTGGAGCTTGGAATAATTGACTCTTTTAAGATGCTTGAGTTGATCGATTATATCCAGAAAGAATTTGGAATTGACATTGACGAGGATGATATGTTGCCGGAAAATTTCGATTCCATCAACGCGATAGTAGAATTTATAGGTTCCAAGAAATAATAATGGCCGAGATTACACTTCCCTGGGGCGCCTGGTATGGCGACTCCATGAAATCTTTTTCAATCCCCGATGGCTGGGAGATAGATGCCTATAACCTGGATAGTGAAATGGCCATCTCAGATTCAGACTTAGCCCAAAAGCTAAACGCCTTGCCTGATTCTCTATCGGAAAAAAAGCCAAAATCTGCTGTAATTGTAGTGGACGACCTGACACGCCCGGTTGAACTGCATGGATTATTGCCCCTCATTATTTCCCGGCTTAATAATGCAGGTGTGGCCAACGACAAAATCAAAGTCCTGATCGGCCTTGGCTCACATCATGGCCTGAGCATAGAAAATATGCAAAAAAAGCTGGGCAAGTTTATTGTTGAAAACGTTAATTGTATCAATCACGATACAGAAGATGTTGTGCCGATTGATGTTATTTGGGGGAAAACAGAGGTAAAGCTTAATCGCCATTATGTGGAGTCGGATTATAAAATAGTGATTAGTGGTTTAACTGCCCATAGTTTTGCCGGATTTAGCGGTGGGGCTAAGATGTTGTTTCCCGGTTTGGCTGATATGGAAACACTGGCCAAAACGCATAAATCTGTATTGATGGGTTTTATGGGCAAGCTTGGCAGTATGGAAAATAATAAGTTTAGGGCAACGATAGAAGAGTTTGTTCAGAAGGCCGGGATAGATTTTTTTATCGGTGTCGTGATAAATGCCAACCGAAGCATCCGTAATATTTATTGCGGCCACTATGTGGATGCGCATCGTGAAGCCGCAGAAGAAGCCCGCGCATATTGTTTAACAAATACAAACAATCAACTTTATGACGTAGTCATCTCATCCGCCTATCCAAAAGATACGGAGCTTTTACAGGCAGAAAATGGTTTTATTCCGATAAAATCATCAAAAGAAAAACTTTTAAAACCGGGTGGGACTTACATTTTATTAACGGCATGTTCCGAAGGGCTTGGCCATCATGGATTGTTTGGCCCGGGTGGTAGGTTATATCGGAAACCGCGCCCGATCCGTTTTTTGAAAGAGTATAACTTTGTTCTCTTCTCAGAAAATGTTTCCCGGGAAGATTTTCAAACTGTTTTTAATGAAGACTATAATTTTTTTAATAATTGGGACAATTTAATTGAACACCTTAATTCTTTTGTTCCTGCAAACCCCAAAGTTGCCATTTTCCCTTATGGCAGCATGCAATTAACAGGATAAATATGTCTGCAACCGCTGTCCTTTTTATTCTGCTTTTTCTTACAGGCGTTTACCTCACATTAAAAAATCCCTTTTGGGGAGTTGCCCTCTATATTTTTGAATGGCACAATCATCCGCCTTATATGTGGTGGGGCGATCCATTACCCGATTTCCGCTGGTCCATGTTAGTTTCTCTGATAACATTGTGGAGCTTAATAATAAACCATGGAAAGTTGAAGCAGCTTAAGGAAGCTAATTATAGCTTAATTTGGTGGCTGGTGGCCATGACGGCGTATATGTATTTTGTAAGCGTCTTTTTTGCCATTAGCCCTAAAGACAGCTTCAAGCGCTCAGAGAATTTTTTAAAAATGACCATCCAGATTTTTTTAATGATGTATCTGGTCCGGGAGGTGGACCATCATAAAAAAATAATCTGGACCTTAATATTTTCCGTGGCAAATTTGGACGGGTGGCCTGGCAACGGGGCGGGAACCGCTACCTTGGGGTAATTGCGCCCAATGCAACCGAAGAAAATGCCATCTCGGCACATGTTGCGGCTATCTTGCCCTTCTTTGGATTATATGCATTAACAGGAA
Source organism: Calditrichota bacterium (assembly GCA_024277115.1). Classification (GTDB taxonomy): domain Bacteria; phylum Calditrichota; class Calditrichia; order Calditrichales; family J004; genus JABFGF01. Next base: position 40,519 of record JAJRVW010000008.1, on the reverse strand, counting down.
AGCGATGGCAAAAAATTGTGACCATTCTTTCTGTGCCACTCCTGTTAAACCTTATTATTTTAGCAAACTCACGTGCGTCATTTTTAGCTGTACTTGTTATCGGGATACTTAGCTTTATTTGGATTAAGGGCCGCTTGCGCTGGTATGTCCTTCTTGCACTGGTTGCCGGTGTTTTTATGGTTTTTATGCTGGCCAATGATCAATTTATCGAACGGCAAAGTACGATCCAGAATTATGAAGAAGATGGGTCGGCCATGAGCCGAATCTACTTATGGAACGGCGCTATCGAGATGTGGAAAGACCATCCTGCCGGTGCCGGTGGTAAGGCATTTACAAAATTGGTGATGGATTATGTGCCCGAACTTGTTGAGGTAATGCAAGACAAAGGTGTAAAAACCGTTCATAGTACCTTCTTCCTAGTCTTAGTTGAGTGGGGCGTTGTTGGTATTTTTCTATATTTTGGATTTACTTTTCACATGTTTTTTATTCTTGGGCGCATTCGTAAACGATCGCCGGAGACGCCCGGATATTCGTATTATGTAGATGCGATGGCAATCCAGATGGGTATAATCGCACTTTTTTTGCCGGGCTTACGCATAATCGGGTCTATTCTGAAGTCTATTATTGGTTTGGCGCATTTGCCGTTGTCCTTCAAAATTTACAGGTTAACGAAATGCTGACGCCGCCGGAAGAAAATGAAGACGACCTGGAAGATAGTGATAATGAGTCGGTTATAATATAGTTCTTCCTGCTAATCTCCTTCTAAATTATTTATACGCATATTAACCATATTATGAAATATTTTTATCTATGAAAAAAGTCCTGTTCTTAACTTCTAATTTCCCTCCAAACCGATCTGTGGGAACACAACGGGTTACAAAAATTTTAAAATTTATCGATCCTGATAAATTTCAGTTTTATGTTTTATCGTTAAACGAAAGCTATTATGGCGATGATGGCTCGGAGAACCTGATGGCCAAAAGGGTACCGGGTTCCGTTAAAGTGTTTCGTACGGATATGTTTGACCCAACCATGGTTTTTACAAGGTTGAAATCTTTTTCTAAAAAACTTTTTTCAAAGAGCAAATCCGCCGTACCAAATAATAATGGTGACCAATCTCCAGCAATAAAATCTAATAAGAAAAACAGAAAACAATCGGTTGCCACCAAAATGACTAATCGTTTTCGCGATGCACTTTTTTCTGTATTGGAGTTTCCGGATAAACATATTGGCTGGATGCCCAAGGCAATTAAAGAGGGTGTGCGTATCGTTAAAGAACAAAATATTGACATAATTTATACCACAGCCCCGCCGCATTCACTTTTTATTATGGCCTGGAAGATAAAGAAAAAAACAGGCGCCAAACTCGTTTTGGATTTTCGTGACCCCTGGGCGCTTTCCCGCTGGGATGCAGGATCTGCGCTTAAAACAACTCTTGAAAAATATTTAGAGCGAAAAACAATCCAGGCAGCTGATGCAGCTGTTTTTGTAACACAAAAACTTCATCAGGAATATGCAAACCACTACAAAGATTGCAACCCTGAAAAGTTTTTTCTGTTTTTTAATGGTTATGATGCGGATGATTTTAAGGACAGCCGAAAAACGCCCCTTAAAAATATGCCCAAACGTTTTGTTCATCTTGGGTCATTATATAAAAAACGCAATCCGGAAAAACTATTATATGCGATTAAAAATCTGAAGCAGGCCGGTAAAATAAAGGTAGGCGATGTGCTTTTTGAGTTTATTGGTTTTGTAGCAGGCGAATTAAATTTTTTACATGACCGGCTTACAGAGTTGGATATTGCCGATCTTGTTGTTTTTAAACCACAGGTTGATTTTAAAACAAGCATCCAAACCATGTTTGATGCAGACGCCCTGATAATTGTACAGCCAGGGACAGATTTGCAAATCCCTGCAAAATTATTTGAATATATGTATACCCGCAGGCCAATCCTTGCATTGGCCGAGCATGATAGCGCCACCGACAAAGTTATAAAAGAGGCAAAGCTTGGTTTTGTAGCTGCCTCGCAGGAAGTGGCTGAAATAGAAAAAGCTGTTTTAGATATACTCGATGCCCTAAAGGCAGGATCATTTTCTGTAAATGAAGAATACATTGCCTCCTTTGATATGAAAAGCTATATCAAAAAACTGGAAAATTTTTTAGATGAAGTATAACCCCAATCGAAAAGTCCGGGTGGCACATATTATCAACTACCTGGCGCCCGCCGGAAAAGAGATGGGTATCGTTAAGCTGCTCAACCATACCGATCCCGACCGCTTTGAAGGTTTTTTAATTGTGCTCGATCGTGTTATTGACAGCCTAATTCTTGACACCAAACGCACCCAACTGATCTCCATCAACAAGAAAAAGGGCAATGACCCGACTTTGCCGTTCCGCCTTGCGCATATCTTGCGGAAAAATAAAATTGATATCGTACACACCCATGCCTGGGGCACTTTGGTAGAAGGTGTTGTTGCGGCAAAACTTGCCAGGGTTCCCATCGTTATTCATGGTGAGCACGGTACCTTTCATAAAGACCCAAAGCGGAAATTTGTACAGAAATTGATGTTTGGCTGGAGCGATAAACTGCTTTCGGTTTCCGGAATATTGGCAGACAGACTGACAAAGGAACTTGAACTCCCTGAAAACTCTTTTTATTCGATCTTAAATGGTGTGAACTCCAAAAAATATTTTCGGGATATTGAAAAACGTGAAAAGTACAGGAACGAGTTGTGCTGTAAAAAAGAGACAGTTTTGATCGGTACCGTCGGGCGCACTGTAAAAGTAAAAAATCAACGTATCCTTATTGCTGCGGCCAAAAAATTAAAACAAAAAAAACTGGATTTTCTAATAACGATTGTAGGCGATTCTCCTGAGAACTCTTTGCGGCCTGCCCTGCAAAAAGAAGCGGAAGAACAATGTGTTGCGGATTATATAAAATTGCCGGGCAATAAGAGTGATGTGCCGGGTTATTTAAGCGCGTTTGATGTTTTTGTTTTGCCATCATTAAGCGAAGGCTGTTCCAATGTGATACAGGAAGCCATGGCAACCGAATTGCCTGTGGTTGCCTCCAATGTGGGCGGCAACCCGGAACTTGTAACAAATGGAAAAACAGGGTTTTTATTCGATTTAGATAATCTTGATGAATTGGTGGACATTTTGGAAAAACTAATTAAAGATACCGCATTGCGTAAGGAAACCGGACAGCAGGCAAAAGAAAAAATGTTAAAAAAATTCTCTCTTGAGAAAATGGTAGAGAACTATGAGTCTTTTTATATGAAGGCCTTAAGTGAAAAATAATCCGCTGGATTTAGAAGGCAAAAAAGAAAAAGCCAAAAGCCTTTCCGGCCAGGCCCGCAAAGGTGTTATTTGGACATTACTGCGTGCGGTGAGCAGCCAGGGCGCCCGGTTTATCGCATCCATTGTTTTGGCGCGCATTTTATTCCCGGAAGATTTTGGTATAATGGGCATTGTTTTAATTGTAACGCGTTTTGCCCAACGGTTAGGCAATTTTGGATTTGCCCAGGTCTTGGTCCAGCAAAAATTAATTGATGAAAACCATATCCGTACTACGTTTACGCTTAATCTTATCCTGGCCGCGCTTACCGCGACACTGATTGTTGTTTTTGCACCCCAACTAGCTAATTTTGTAACCAATGCAAAAGATATTGGCCATGTCGCCACGGTTACAGAAGTCCTGCGGGTAATTTCTATTTCTTTTATTTTGATCAGCCTCTATGCCGTGCCCAATTCACTTTTAAAAAGGGAATTAAAATTTAAGCAGGAATCGCTTATCGGTATTGCCGGCGGGGTTGTCCGTTTTCTTTCACCAATTGGTTTTGCCCTTTACGATTTTGGTGTGTGGAGTATTGTATACGGCATGTTACTCGGTGATTTAATCCAGGTTATTGCCTTTTACAGCTATTCTAAATGGAAACCGCGTCTTGGCCTGAACCGGGAAGCCCTTAATAATGTTTTCTCTTTTGGTATCTGGATGAACATGCAAAGCTATGTGCAATATTTTTATAAGAACAGCGCGTATTTCTTTGTAAGTAAGTTTTTAGGATTGGGTATGCTGGGTTTTTATGAGCGTGCTTTTAACCTGATGAATACACCACGCAAAAGGGTTTCGGATATGATCAACAGTGTCCTTTTGGCAACTTACTCACGTATCCAGGATGAGGAAGAACGGCTGATTTCAGCAATGCGCAAGGTAATGGGCGCGGTTACTTTAGTTACTTTCCCTTTAATGACCTGGCTCTATTTTGCGGCGCCTTCGTTAATCCCTTTAGTATACGGCCCCAAATGGGTACAAACAATTCAGCCTTTGCAAATCATGTCCATCAGTGGCTTAATTGAATCGGCAACCATGGTTTTTTATCCGGTATTTTTGGCAAAGGGATTGGTAAAAAATAGGACAAAAGCCCACTCCTATGTTTTGGTTGTTTTACTTATAAGCCTCTTTTTTACGGCCCAGCATAGCATTGTTATGGTCGCCTGGGCTGTGGTTGGTACATCATTGTTTGGTTTTTTTATTAATGCCAATGAATATATTCGTCACTCGGGTTGGACATGGAAAGACAATATTATCAGCTTAAGGCCGGCACTGCTAATTAGCTTAAGTATGATTGTAGTAATGTACTTGTCACAATATCTGGCCTTAAATTACATTTCATTTAATTCACCAATTATGCTGGCGATAATCAGCTTATCAGCTGCGATGGCATTTTTTGGTTCAAATTTCATTTTTAAATTTGCAGCGGTAGATGAGGTGCTTAAACTTCTTCTTGGTAAAAAATCAGCAAAAAAGAAGGTAAAAGAAAACAGTAATGCCTAAAAATTTTGTAAAAAATATTTTATATTCCGCCCTCGACCTTTCTGGCTTAAACCAGCTTTATAAACAAAAAAACAAGGGGTCGGTACTCATCCTCACCTATCATTCGGTTCTACCAAACTCGCCCAAATTTGAGGGGTTTGATTACCGCAACTGTGTAAGCGCCGAGGATTTTGACGCCCAAATCAAATACTTAAAAAAGCATTATAGTATTATTAGTTTAAATGAGGCGACGGAGCGGTTAAAGGCAGACAGGCTCGATAATATCCATGTCGTCATAACTTTTGATGATGGCTTTAAAAATAATCACGACTATGCCGTACCGGTACTTTTAGATAATGATGCCACGGCCGTTTTTTATATCGCGACCGATTTTATCGGAAAACATTATATGCTTTGGACCGAAAAGGTCAATGATATTTTACTTAATACAAAACTAAATAAGTTAAAAGTTAACCTGGACGAGCCTGTTGAGCTAGACCTTTCTTCTGTTGAAAAAAGGGAAAAGGCTTCGGTACTTGTCAGGACTTATTTAAAATTTCATCCCATAGAGGTGGAGGAGCGTGTTCTGGCAGAACTCTCCGAAATAACCGGCTATGATGATTGGGCCATAAACGAAGACCCCTAGCGTTATGATTTTATGAATTGGGGCGAAGTAAAAGAAATGCGTGGGGCAGGCATGGAAATTGGCTCCCACACCCATACGCATACACTTTTAAATATGATGGATGAACAGGCTTCTTTTAACGAGCTTTCAATTTCCAAGCAGAAAATTGAAACAAATTTGGGCGAGCCCTGCAATTTGTTTAGTTATCCCAACGGCGATAATGGCAATTTTTTGCCCGTTCACTTTAATCAGTTAAAAGAACTCGGCTATTCTTGCGCAACAACCCAGCTGAAAGGTTATAATAAGCCGGGCTCAAATATTTTTGCCCTTAACAGAATGAACATAACCAGTAAAATGAATTTACTGATTTTTAAAGCAATGGTCTCCGGCAGTTATATCCTCCTATAAATCTATGGCAATACATACGCCCATTATCCCCAACCCGAACCAGGAAGCTGGCATACATGAGTAAGGCACAATCTACAAAGCCCGATAACTTTGCCGATCGTATTAAAACGGCAATCGATGATTTGGCAAAAAAGAAGGGTTATGATATTTCGGGTTATAAAATCCTTGAAGTCTTAAAACGGCCTTTATCCATTGTGTATAAAATAAGGCTCCTGTTTAATAATGCCGACAGCTTTAATATTTACTTAAAGCTAAATACAACTAATACACACCAAAACAATCCGGAACTTACGGTTCGGGATTATGAAACAACCCTGTTCTGGTGGGAGAAATTTGAAAAAAGTGAAAAATATAATGTTATAGAACCGCTTTATATGGATGCTGAAAATAATATCCTGATCAGCAAAGAGAGCAAAGGATATGATATAAGCATCTATCTTAATAAAACCGCACAGATGTTTCCATCGCCGCGTGCCCAAACGGTTATTATGGAGATGATTTCCCTGGTTGGTGGTTGGCTCAGGTATTTTCAAACCGTTCCTGTTGATGATGAAAAGGGCAGTGAGGAGATTAGTCAAAGCTTTATTAATGATTATGTCAACCTGCGTATGGACAGGATTATTGAAAAGACTAATATTGGCTTTGATGAAAAGATGCGCCAACGGGTTAATAATTATCTGGCCGGATTGTGGGAAAAGGTGGGCGATGAGCGCCATCTTAGGTGTTACCTTCATTCGGACCTCTCGCTTTCCAATGTTCTTTATAATGAAAACAAAGTCACGGTTTTGGATTTTACAAAACGCTTAAGTGGCTCGCCTTATAAAGATTTGACCCGCTTTTATCATCAATTGACCTTGCTGGGATTTAAGCCAACCTTTCAAACCAAATTTATCCGTTATTTAAAGTCCGAATTTTTGCGCGGCTACGGCAATGTTAAAATTAAAGACGAACCGCTTTTTAAGATTTATTTAATGACCCATATTATAAATCACTTGGGGAAAAGCGCCCGCTATTGGGAGCAATCTTTTCTTTCCAGCCTGTACAACCGCTGGGTCGTTTATAAGACGATGGGCAAGTTAAAAAAGATAGTTTAACCCTTTTCAATCAAATCCAAAACAAACCGATCAATTTATGGCCTTAGCATCAAAATTTAAAAAAATATTTCGCATGTCATTTGCCGAGCTACGTTTTCGGGTAATGGAGCAAATCCGTATCCGCCGTGAAAAGGCCAATGCAGAAAATGAACTGAAACAAGTACTAAACCCGGATTTTAATTTTTTTGGGAAGAATGCCACACATCTTTTTCAGAAATATCAGGAAGGCGATTTGGATGGCCTGTTCAGTTCAAAAGATTTTATACGCACAATTTCTTCCCCCCTGGATGACGCGAAACGCAACCGTTTTAACAGTGAGTTTCCCGCAGAGTATGAAGAGTCGCTAAAAAGGGCAGATGCGTTTTTAAAAAACGAATTTGCTTTTTTAGGTGTAAAATTTACGCTGCCCGATCCCATTCCCTGGCAATCCGATCCGGTTTCGCTCAATAAATATCCCGAAGGGTTTTACCGGAATATAAATATTTTTACCAATAAAAATGCCGGGGATATAAAACACGTTTGGGAAGTTAACCGCCTGCAATATTTGATCGAACTTTCCAAGGCGTACTATCTTTCTGAAGATGAAAAATATAAAACTAAATTTGATGACCTGATTTTGGATTGGGATGAAAAAAATCCCTATAAACGTGGTGTTGCCTGGGCCAGCGCTTTGGAGGTTGGCGTGAGGGCAACGGCTTTGGTTTGGGCCTTGCATTTTTATATGGCGGGAAAAAACCGTGATGCCAAGGTTGTAAAAACCATTATACGGCTTTTATATTTATGTGGCGCATATCTGTCGGAAAACCTCTCAATTTATTTTAGCCCTTACAATCATTTAATTGGTGAAACGGCCGGGTTGTTTATGGTGGGATATTTGTTTCCCGGATTTAAGGATGCGGCCAAATGGGAAAAACAAGCCTGGGACATATTGGTCGATCAGGTGGAAAAACAATTTCATTCCGATGGCGCATCTGTGGAGCAGGCCACTTTTTATCATCATTTTACCTTGGGCTTTTATTTACAGGCCATCGCCTTAAAAAACTTAAATGGGGAATCCGTGCCACCAAAAGTTTGCAATCGTGTGGAAAAGGCATTGGAATTTGCCATGGTTATGACCAAGCCGGACGGTACCTTGCCCTATATGGGCGATATAGACGATGCACGCTCCATATATTTCCGCCAACCGACAAACTGGAATTTCCTTTCCTGCCAAACGATGGGCGCGATTTGGTTTAACCGGCCGGACATGAAATTTACATCACAGAAATATCAGGAAGAAGCTTTTTGGATGTTGGACGGAGACGGGCAAAAAAAATATGAAAAACTGGAAAGTGAAGCGCCAAAAGACAAGACGATTTTTATGGATGAATGCGGCTATTCAATCTTCCGCTCCGGATATGAAAATGCCAGCCATTATGCGCACATGGATAGCGGCCCAATCGCCCACGGGGTTTTTTATGACGAGACACCCTCGGCGGCACATGGCCATGCCGATCTTTTGGCAATTGAACTTGCGGCTTTTGGCGATTCGTATCTGGTGGACCCGGGCTTTTCAAATTATCGCGGCGATTTTGACTGGCATTGTTATTTCCGTAGTACGGCCGCTCATAACACGATCGAGATCAATGGCGAATCGCAGGCCAAGCAAGGTGGGATTTTAGTATGGAGCCATGCGCCAAAATTTAAGGTTTTGCAAAAACGTGACGGGCATTTGATAAAAGGGGTCTGTGCCGAACATTATGGGTATTCCCGCCAAGAGGGAAAACCTATACATCGCAGGCATTTTGCTTTTGTTGATCAGAAATTCTGGATTGTTTTTGATGAAATTTATTCAGCTGATTCTGTGGATAAAACACATTCTATAAAACCACACTTCCATTTTAACAGCGATATTGAGGTCACTTTAAACAAATCAAAAATGCGATTGCCGCACAAGGGAAAAACTCAACTTTAGACATTCACATGGTTACCTTCAATGACGCGCCGATCAAGCTTGCAGCGGCCAAAGGCGGAGAGCATGCCGGAGATGGCTGGATTTCGCCAACCTACCGCGCCATTCAACCGGCAACGGTGGTTTCGGCAGAGATCAAATCGGAACTACCCTTAAAAATAGTGACGGTATATGTGCCCAATCCAAAGAATATCACCGATAAATTGGAAGTGAAAGCTGAAGGTGCGGATTTAATCGTCGCCAATTCAACGAGCAGATATAAAATCCATTTGTACAAAGATGAGAAAAAAGTCCTGGCAACGCAGGGCTACGAACTGATGGGCGATATTGTAATTACAACCCAAAATGATAAAAAGAAACTGGCGGTTTTTAACTTAAAAACCATCACAAAAAATGGTATGGAAAATAAATCATCACAATATTTTTTTGAAATGGAACAGGGAGAGCAATAGTGGCGACTAAACCGACGAAAGTTTTGCATATAACCTCTTATCCGCCGCCACGGGCAGGATGGGGCATGCGTGTATATTTTTTAAAGCAGGAGATGGAGAAAAACGGCGATGTGTGCGAGGTGTTAAATATCGGCAAAGGGCGCTATATAACCGATGCGGATTTTGTGCCTGTGCTTGGCAGCCTGGATTATGTAAAAAAAGTGCTGCGTTTTCGCTTAAAAGGTTTTTTGATCCACCACCACTTAAATGGTGATTCGCCCAAGGGGTTTATTTTAACATTTTTATCTTTAACAATCAGTTTACTTACGTTCCGCCGTCCGGTGATTACTTTCCATGCCGGGCCCGTGCAACTTTATTTTCCCAAACACAGAGCACCCAAATTAACACCGGTTTATAAATATATTTTTAGAGCGGCAAAATATATTGTGTGTAATAACCAGGCTGTTAAAGATAATATTATGACCTATGGCGTGAAGGATAAAAAGATAGTGCCCATCCAGGCCTTTAGTACGCAGTATATGCAGTTCGAAGAGCAACCTCTTTCGGATGAATTAAATGAAATTTTTGCGAATCATTTTCCGGCCATCGTTTGTTACGCCGCTTACCGTCCGGAGTTTTTTCTGGAAGATATGGTCAAGGCTTTTGCTAAATTCCATAAAGAGAAACCGGACAGCCGCTTGATTATGATGGGGCAAACTTTAGGCTCAGACGATATAAAAAAGCAGATGACCGAGTTGGGCTTTATTGATGCCGTTCATTTTGCCGGCGATATGGACCATGACCAGTTTTTGACACTTTTGTCTAAATCCACTTTTTATCTGCGTACGCCGTTTAAGGATGGTGTCTCAAGCTCTGTTTTAGAATCACTCTCGTTAAATACACCTGTTGTAGCCTGTGAAAATGGTTCACGCCCGGAAGGGGTCATTAAATATGAAAACCAAAATATTGATGATATGGCAAAGGTGATGTTGCATACGGTGGATAATCTTGAAGAAATAAAAAAAACCCTGAAAGCCCCACCCATCCCGGATACAATTAAAACCGAAATCGAGCTGATAAAGAAGGCTTGAGAACCATAATAGAAGATTTTAGTTCATTAAATTATGAATATCCAACGGCTTTAAGATTGGCCAAATGTAAGGAACCATTATATGAACTATGAAAAAGGTTTCTATCGAATAACAATTATAATAAGTATAATTGCTACAATAATTGTTGCTATCATTGAATACAATACGAGCTTAAAGCCTGAGTTAAAAGTATATTCTAAAATGAAAAAGGAATATTTTAGTTTAAAAAATGAAAGACAAAAAATTATTAACCTTTTAAAAAGGATAAATAAAGATACTAAAATTACATATCATGAAATTGATATGCTTAGTGATAAAAAGTTTCTTTTTTTTGCAAATGGTAATTATGTGAATTCACTCGATTTAATAACGGATTCGTTATATAGTAATATAAATGACAGCCTATCAAATTTGGGTTATAATAATTTGCTCTTTGCAGGAGAATTTGGCAGTCATTATTACTTTCCTGTCACAAAAAGAGGCGGTCCAAAACTAAACATTGTAAAACCGAAATTCCCGTCTATCGCACTATTTAAATATTTATTTAACATACTTTACAAAGGAATATTACCTATCTGGTTACTTTATTCTTTTATTAAATATGTTGTAATTGAATATATTTGGAGAGGGTTTAAAAAATAACCTCAGAAAATTTACTAACTTTGTCATATATAGCAAGTTTTTGCTTGAAGGAATCTGCGAGTAATTATTGGTTAAAATTTCTCCTCAAATTCTTAAAAAATTTCATATCAGATTGTCAAAGGCAATTAACAAAACTTCAAATATTAATTGATTATATAAAGTTTAATCCCAAAATTAGCAATCCTGCTTATCATTAATCCAACAATCCAATAAAAATTTTATGCGCATACTTTACCACCACCGAACCCTGGGCGATGGCGCCGAGGGCATTCATATTCAATCTATCGTAAATTGTTTAAAAGATTTGGGGCATGAGGTCCGGGTCGCTTCGCTTGTTGGCGAACAAACCCAGTTCAGGACATCGCAAAAAGCCCGGGAATCCAAATGGGACAAAATAAAAAATATCATCCCCAAGCCGGTTTATGAGTTGGCGGAGATTGCTTATAACCTAAAAGGGAAGAGCATGCTCATGTCGGCGATGAAAGAGTTTAAGCCGGATATTATTTATGACCGTTATGCCCATTTTAGTTTTTCCGCATTATGGGCGGCAAAAAAAGCAGGATTGCCGTTAATCCTGGAAGTGAACTCGCCCTATCCAATACAGAAAAGGCAATGGGAAAAAGTGTACTTTCCGGGTCTTTCTAAAATGGGCGAGCAAAAAATATTTGAAGCGGCGCCCAAAATAATTGTGGTCTCGTCACCCTTAAAACAAATTATTGCCGATTATGGCGTTGATACTAAAAAAGTGACCGTTCTGCCCAATGGGACCGATGCCAGCCGCTTCGATCCAAAGCTTGATGCATCGCAGCTCAAAAAGGAATTGGGGCTGGAAGGCAAAACAATCCTTGGGTTCGTAGGCATTTTACGTTCCTGGCATAATATCGATAAACTGATCAATATTCTTGAAGATATTGATTTAAAAAAAATGAACGCAGCCATGGTTTTTCTTGGTGATGGCCCCAGTTATGACGAGCTTGTGGCTTATAATAAAGAAAAAGGCAACGAAGAGACCATCCGCTTTTTAGGCCGGGTGCAACATACTGAAATCCAGAAATATATCGCCATGTTCGATATTGCCATCAGCCCGCACGCCACGCCCTATTCTTCGCCCATGAAAATACTGGAATATATGGCCATGGAAAAAGCCATCCTTGCGCCGGACATGCCGAATATTAAAGATATTATCGATGATGAAAAAAACGGCAAACTATTTACACCGGACGATGCGGCTTCCCTCAAATCGAATTTACTAAAATTGATGGAAAACGAATCCTTAAGGAAGAAAATCGGGACGCAAGCCCGTAAAGATGTGCTGCTAAAACTTACCTGGGAAAACAACGCGCGCCTTACGGCAGACCTTGCAGGGCAATTAATTCAGGAATTTAAAAATAATTAATTTTTGTGCACGAATTACCCACACATATAATCAGAAAAGAATCAAAAACAATTTTATGGCTTACACCTTTAAAGGAATACCAATCAATCGGCATCCGTTTAGAAGTTGGCATCTTAATTGTAGTGATCTGTGTATTTGCCACCTAAAAACGGAATTTAAGATGACGTATATCAAAACATATTTTTTATTTTTTATTTTTACATTTTTTATTTCCGGGCACCTTTTTGCACTCGATCCCAAAGAGGGCAGCCCGCTAAAGAACGGAACACACCCTCGTTTACACCTAACAGAAAATACGATCCCTGAGATAAAGTCGATAATCCAAAATAGTTTTCAGGCTAAATATCAGGATTATGTAAATTGGGCCTCCAGCGCAAACGACAATGAAGATACAAATATTCTTTTTGAAGCAGGGCATGATCCGACGCGCGCCTTGATGTTGCACCAGGCTTTTATCGCTGCTTTAGGAACAGTTCCCGGAATCAGTTATCCCATCTCGTTGGATAAATATGCCGAGCGGGCAATAAACAGCCTCATCCGTCGTTTGGGGCCTCCAACTTATGATGAACTTTCTTACGCTTCGGCATTAACTGTAGACTGGACGTGGAATTATCAGACCAGCAGCCAACGCAGCCAAATTGCCAATATTATGAATACGCGGACGGTTACGCATAAAGTTTTTAATCAGTCGATCAGCAACCCTGCAATTGATCCGGAACAAATGTTTAGCAGTAAATATTATGAAGGCAATTTTGCCTGGTATCAAGCCATCCCATTTTGGGGCACGGGGTTGATGGACAGTGATGCAGACAATACGCTGGATACTTTTCAGGATGATATGTTGAATTATGGTTATTTGGATGCCCATAATTTTGTTGCAGGCAATGATGGCGGTTATTCGGAATGGGTAGGCTATACAAGCTGGCACCCGCGCACACACATGCTCAACCTGGATGGCTGGCATACGGCAACCGGTGAAGATTACATATCAAATAGTGGCACGTTGGATGGAAATGCTTTAAAAACCTATCCAAAATTCATGCGCTATGCCATGGACCCGCATAAATATTTTGATCAGTTTTACACCTATATGCGTATGGGTAGCGCTGAAACGACGGATCCATCCTTTCAGCACCGTTCAATGCGCGAGCAGATTTATTTATTGCCTGGGGTTTTGCACCGTGCTGGCCTAGATGAAGAGGCTGGTTTATTAAGGGATATGATTGACCGTTATGGGGTTGAGTGGCCCACGCATGAACACCAATTTTTGTATCCCCTTCTAGGTATTTATACCGTGGTTCCCAAAGTAACGCCCGAAGATTTAAACTTCCCACATTCCTTATGGGCCAAAAATTTGGGGGTGTTTTTTGCGCGTACAGGATTTAGCAGCCCTGCAGATGGCGTATTTGCGGCAATGGACGGGCATTTTCGTTTTGATGGCCATAACGGCGCGGAAGATTATCCCGGTTTTGTGCTTACAAAATTTGGTACCCTGGTAAATACGCGGCATGTGGCGCACAGAAATTATGGCAATTTAAGCGAGTATGATGGCGGCTACGAACCCAATACGGTTTTCTTTGAAGGCGGGCACGAAAAATCGCATAAAACAATGGATGCCCCGGATGAGTTGCAAGCGGCGGCGGAGGGCACCGGTGATTTTGATTGGGGCGGCATAGAACAAATTGTACGAAAAGACGAATATTTTTACCATGTCCGTTCTAACCGGGACAGGGTTTTATCAAACGGCGCTTCACACCAACGCGACTATGTTTTTCTTCCGGGCGCTGATCCGGAAAATGATTCGGATTATTTAATTGTTTACGACCGTGCCGAGGCGCCCTCTAAGTCGCAATGGGTGTACCATGTTCCCTGGAAACCCGAAGCAAGCAGTTATAGCGCGACCCAAAATTTAACCACAGGCTCCGGCCTTGGTGATCGCATCGGTGACCGTTATAGCGGTTCTGAAATTGTTGTTACCGCACTAAATAGCACTGGTGGAGAAATGGATAGCGATGGTGGCGGCGAGGATTATGTAGGCGGTGCCAATGCACATGGCGTTGCATTTGTAAAAACCTTATTGCCCAAGCAAATCGATGTAGAGGTTACCCGGGTTGCCAAGTTTGATTCCGACGTTATTAAACGCCAGCATAATTTGGCGATAAAATCACATCGGTGGCAAGTGGCGGTTATTCCCCAGCAAAATAACACGGTTGAGCGTTATTTAAATGTTTTTCAAACGGCCGATGCAAACAAAGTCAGTTCTATGACCACGACAAGTTTGATTGAAGTTGGTACAAGCATGCACGGCACTTTTATTGTACGCGAAAAAAGCACTGTGCCGAATTATGCTGTCTTGTTCAACCAGTCAAACGGCGCCAATACAAATGTTGTAACATACAGCCTAAATAATACGGGCGAAACACGGCATGTTATAACCGGTTTAGAGCCATACACAATTTATGATATTGAGTACGGCGGCAATAAAGTCTCTAAAGTGACCGAGCCAGATATGCGTTTTTGGGATTATAAAGGCGTGGATACAAATACAAAAACAGGCGTACTTTATTTTGAAACAACTTTAGCCGGAAGCCAGACTTTTAAAATAACAAAATCGGGTGAGCAGGATTTTGATGCGCCGGGAAAGCCAACCGGTTTTAACATTAAACCATAAAAGCTTTTCACCTGTAATTAGTTATATTGTATAAATTTATCTCTCCTACTTAAAACTAATTTAAATTCTTTTTAATGATTCCGTCACTGTAAGCGATGGAATCATTTTTCCTAAATAACGTGAGTTCGATATAAGAAATTATGCTCACCGAAAAGTCATTCCGTAGGAATCTTTTTCGCTTATAACGAGAAAAGATGCTTACAGCATGACATTTATGCTATTTTACAGGATTGTTTTTACAAATCCTCTTAGGCCGAACTCAGGTTAAATAAAAACAAAATCATCATCCAAGATAAAATCTTAATGACAAATTTTATTGTTACAATCGATACCGAAGAAGAGCGGGAATGGGGCAGTGATTATAAAGACCATACCCATTATACCGTCGAAAATATAAAGTGGCTCGATCCCCTTCAGGCTGTTTTTGATAAGCATGGTGTAAAGGCAACCTATCTTATTGATTACCCTGTGGCCATCGACAAGGACGCTGTAAAAATCCTGAAAGGTTATAAAGACGGGCACGATGCCGAAATAGGCACACACCTGCATCCCTGGGTAAATCCACCATACGAAGAGAAACCCTGTGTAGAAAACTCCCTAACCCATAATTTGCCGGTTGAACTTCAATTTAAAAAAATGGAATTGCTGACCCAAACCATCGCCGAGGCCATTAAAGAAAGACCGTGTACTTACCGTGCCGGCCGCTACGGATTTGATGCTTCCACTATAAAAGTGCTGGAAGATTTGGACTACACTGTTGATACAAGCGTGGTGCCTTTCCGTGAAGCAAAACAATCTTATGAGGCATCCTTCGGTTATAGGGAATCAATAGAACCCTATCAGCTTGATTATGTGGATGTTATGAAAGCAGGCCAGGCAAAATTACTGGAAGTGCCGCTTACTGTTGGTTTTAACCGTAATATTCCCAAACTATTGGAATCAAATTATAACGATTTGCCCAATATTGGAATCCGCCGAATTTTAAGTAAAGTTTTTGATATTGACATGTTTTGGTTAAGGCCATCCTATGCCAGTCTAAAACAGATGAAACAACTGAGTGACGCTTTTATAAAAAAGGGTGTTTCTTTTTTAAATATGATGTTTCATTCCAATGAGTTGATGCCCAATGGATCAAAGTATTGTAAAACCGAGGAAGATGTAAACAGGTATTTAAAACAGTTGGATGATTATTTTGAGTGGTTAAATAAAAATCATTCCATTAATTATATCACCCTAAATGAAACCCCGAAAATCTATAATCGATGAATATTTTAATTAGTGGTATTAGCGGATTTATAGGTTCACATATTGCAGAAAAGCTGCTGGAAGACGGGCACACTCTTTTCGCCCCGATCCGTAAAGAATCCGAACGTAAAATTTCTCATTTTAAAGCGAACGCACAATTAAATATTTTAACCGGAGATTTTTATGATCCCGCTCTTCTAAAAAATATTGATACAAAGATTGATGTGATTTTACATTTTGCTTCTATTCGCGGCGCCGGGATGGGGACTTTGAACGACTATACAAAAATTAATGTGGGCGGGACACAGGCTTTATTGGATTTTGCAAAAAACCGAAATGTGGGCAAATTTATTTATTGCAGTACAGTGGGCGTCCTGGGCAGCATTCCCAAAAAAGTGCCCGCCGCCCCCGATGATAAGCCACGTGCAGACGGGCTCTATCATCAAACCAAGTACGAATCGGAAAAAAGGGTTTTGGCCGAAAATTGCGCCAACTTGAAAACATGTGTTCTCCGCCCGACAATTACCTATGGCCCGCGGGACGATGGTTTTATTCCTAAAATGATCTCGATGGTTGCCGGGAAAAAATTAATCCTGCCATCCGGAACGGTAAAATTGCACCTGCTTGATGTAAATGCTTTTGCCACGCTTGTATCATCGATGATCGAAAGCGGGGCCTGGGCCGGAAAAATCTATCACGTCGCGGATAAGGACCCGGTCGTTTTAAGGGAACTGGTCAACAAAATTTCTAATATTGTCTCGCACGAGGATTATCCGGGAATTTATAAAGTGCCTGGCATAATTTACAGGTTAAGTACAATTTTATTAACCGTTTTAGGTATGCAAAAGTTTAATACAAGTATTAAGCTGATTAGCCGAAATTGGTATTATGATATTCAAAAAACGGTCGATGAGCTTAACTACCAGGCGGTAGATACATTAACTAGTATAGAAAGCGTAATCGATGGAAACTAAGGAAAGAAAAACCTCGACGGTCCTAAGTATTTTAGATACATGGCCGGAATATTATGAGCACATGGACGAAGGTATCGGGACGACCTATGAACGCTTTATCCTGCACCGGTATTTTATAAAATTAAAAGAAAAATATAATGTGCAAAGTATTTTAGAAACGCCCAGCTTTGGCATGACGGGCGTCTCTTTGATCAACAGCATCTGGTGGTCGGCGCAGGGTATTACGCCTACGGTATTGGATACAAATGACGAGCGTATCGAAAAATCCCAAAAAGTGTGGGACAGCGTGCCCCTGTCCGTAAAATTGCAAAAAATTAATGATGCCGGCGATGTCCCTTTTAGCTCGGAAGAATTTGATATGAGCTGGAATTTTGCCAGCCTCTGGTTTGTAAAAAATATGCCGGATTATATCGCCGCGCTTTGCAAGGCCACTAAAAAAGTGGTTTTTATCTGTGTGCCCAACGCCAATGGTTTTGGCTATCACCTGCGTACAAAATTTAATAATGAAGTTATCCCGGATTTTTATATTAAAAATATTTTACCCAAAAACTTTGTCCCGCTATTTGAACAAAATGGCTGGAAGAAGAAAAAAGCCGGCTATTTGGATATTCCGCCCTGGCCCGATATTGCCATGAAAAAAGAGGACATGCTGCGTAAGGCCGGTTTGGGTTTCCTTGTTAAAGAAGACCAGGAAGGTGGCGAAACAACTTTTGAAAAAAAATGTATCGTTGATTTTTTTAAAGGTACAAATCCCGGTTTGGAAGAAAATATCCTCAAATATGATTTCCTGGAAAAAGCCCCGTTCCCTATAAAACAAGTATGGGGGCATCACCGCTGGTTTATTTTTGAGCCACAAAATTGACAAATATAAACTTGACAGAATACGGTTCTGTCACTACAAATTAAACTATGATTTCAGTTATATTGCCATCTTATAATTCGGAAACAACCATCGGGCCGGTTTTGACCGCGCTTAAAAACCAGACCTATTCAGAACCTTATGAAATAATTTTGGTCGATAGCTCCGAAGACAAAACACCCGAGATTGTCCGGTCTAAATTTCCGGATATAAAATACATTCACTTGCCACAAAAAACCGATCCGGGCACGGCGCGTAACCTTGGTTTAAAAGAGAGCACGGGTAAATATATTTTATTTATCGACTCCGATTGTGTTGCCCAGCCGGACTGGATCGAGAAAATGGTTTCGATGCACGAAACAACAGACCATGCCGGAATTGGCGGTGGCGTGATTAATGGCAACGACCCTAAAAATAACGTGGCCTGGGCCGGTTATATGGCCGAGTTCCGCGAGTTTATCCCCGAGCAGGGCAGCCGGACAGTTTCGCATATCCCGACATGTAATATTTCTTACAAAAGAAAATACCTTGAAGAACTTGGTGGCTTTAATCCCAATTATTATCCGCAGGAAGACCTCGATTTTAATTACAGGCTCGGTAAGGCGGGCGGTACCATTTTGTTTAATCCCGATGCCCAGGTATCGCATAACCATCGTACCACGTTAAAAGATTTTGTAAAGCACCAAAAAAATGTTGGCTGTATTACCTCCACCATGTTAAATATTTTGCCACTCGAAGGCTCAACAATTGCACGAAGTAAATTAAAGACACTTATTTTTATACCGTTTATACCCGTAGTTAAATGGTTTAGGACGCTTACCGTCTTTTGGAAGTTGAAACGCTCGATCATTACCGGGCATCCATCGGCAATTTTTATTTTTGCTTACGGCCTCATTCCCTGGTCGGCAGGATTTGTAAAAGGTGTCTTTAAACCCGGCCCCCAATCTAAGTAAAGAAAACATGAAACCAGTTGTTATAATCCCTTCGTTAAATGAATCGCCCCGAATAGAAAAAGTACTAAAGAGTCTTTTTTTATTAAAATTTGATTTTGACATCATCGTTGTAGATGCCATGTCGACTGATGGCAGCCGCGAAAATATACAACGGATGCAAAATAATCACCCCAATCTAAAACTTATTGACCAACCCGAAAGAAACGGATTTGGCAATGCCTTAAAACTGGGTTTTCAGGAGGCCATGAAAGGCGACTATGATCCAATTATAACAATGGATGGCAATGGATCGCATGGGGCGGGATATATTAAAGATTTTCTGGAAAAAGCAGAAGACTATGACCTGGTTATTGGCAGCCGCTATATCGACGGTGTTAGGGTTGAGGGCTGGCGCTTTAGAAAACTTTTGGTTAGTAAACTGGCCAGCATGTATGTCTCTTATGTGCTTGTTAAACCCATTTGGGATTTTACGTCGGGGTTCCGCTGTTATCGCCGTTCTGTAATTGAAGAAATCGACCTTGCGGCATTGCATCATGAAGGTTATATCATCCAAATTCAACTCCTGCACCTTACCTACCAGGCGCGGAAAAGGGTAAAAGAAATTCCTTTTGTCTACCGGGATACGCTGGACCGTGTCTCGAAAGTAGGCACACAAAATAAGTTGCGCACATTTTTGTATGTATTGCGTTACAGTGCGCCTATCCTGGAGATATTCCGGCACCTTGTCTATCTTAAAAAAGAATATGAACGTTTTGTAGAAGAATATGACGAGTTGATTAATCCCGCCAAATTAAAAAATGGCGGAGAGTTTGAGGTAAAAGATAATTATTCCATCAGCATCGGTGTGATGGCTTATAATGAAGAAAAACTGGTCGGTAAATGCCTCGATGGATTATTGAACCAGGATTTAAAAAGCGGCTATATAAAAGAAATTATTGTCGTATCGTCCGGTTCAACAGATCGTACAAATGAAATTGTACGTGAATATGAGCAAAAAGACAATCGTGTTAAACTAATTGTACAGGCCAGCAGGATGGGCAAAGCAGCGGCCATAAATGATTTTTTGGCAATCGCCTCGGGGGATATTACAATCGTTGAAAGTTCTGATACCGTGACCGAGCCTTATACCGTTGAGGAGATGATCAAAACGTTTAAGGATAAAGATGTTGGCATGTGCGGTGTGCACCCAATTCCTGTAAATGACCGAAAAAGTTTTGTGGGGTATTCTGTTCACCGATTGTGGGAGCTGCACCATGATATGGCATTAGACCATCCAAAATGTGGTGAGATGATCGCCTTTCGGAACCTGGTGCCACGTATTCCCAAATATACCTCTGTTGACGAGGCGGCCATCGAAGGCATCCTGAATAAAGAAGGTTTGAAACTGGCTTATGCCGATAAAGCAATCTTGCATAATAAAGGCCCGGAGACAGTGCGGGATTTTATCAAACAACGCCGCCGGATTGCATCGGGACATCGTCATTTAGCTGCAACAATGGGGCACGAGGTGTTTACCCAAAGCTCCGGTAATATTTTTGGCTATGTTTTAAAAAGTCAAAAATGGAACCCCGAACATATTTTCTATATGGGGCTGTTAATGACGGTCGAGGCCTATTCACGTTTTATGGGCATGATCGATTTTTATTTGCGGGACAAAAACCCATTTGTGTGGGATATTTCAAAATCTACAAAACACATGTAGGTAATAATTTATTATAGACCATTTTCCAACTTATAATTTGCACCTGTTTATTAGCCCCTTGCTTATTCCCAAAAGCGCAAGCCTAATTTTAGCCTACAGAACTATTTTTAATGATCCGAAAAATAGATAAAAAATTATTATTCATTCTATTATTTGCCACTGTTATTCGTTTGTGGTTTATGTTTTCTTCAGATTATATTTCGCCGGATGGGACACATTATGCCAGCCTGGGATATAATCTTGTGCACGAGTTTAAGTATGAGAGTAATGGCAGCCAGTTCCCGGATATAATCCAGCCGCCGTTTTATCCTTTTTTATTGGGTTTATTCAGCCTTATCTTCCCGGCGATGCTGGCCGGAAAATTTGTTTCATTGGCTTTTGGCCTGTTGCTCATATTTGGGGTTTACCGTTTTGTCAAAAAATTAAAGCCGGATGGAAATTGGGCAAATTATGCCGCCTTATTGATTGCCCTGCATCCCGGGATGATCGCAGTTTCGAGCCAGGTGGCCACAGAGGCGCTTTATCTTTTTTTAATGATGGCCATTTTTGTGCAAGGCTGGTATTTTATTGAGCAGCCCACTTATAAAAATATCACCATTCTTGGCATACTGTTTGTCATTGCCTTTTTAACACGCCCGGAAGCAATTCTGTTTTTTATACTATTTTTATTTATCCAGTTTTTCCTGACCATAAAAAAAAGAATCCCTGTAAAATTTGTATTTACGCATTTGGCAATATTTGTTCTCGGCTCCGGATTGTATGGAATGAGTGTTGCTCAGGAGTTGGGTTATTTTACAATCTCCCCTAAAATAAATTATGTGCGCGCGCAAGGAAAATTTCAGGCCCATCAAAAAAGGCTGATGGAAAAATCCGGCCAAAAGCTTGATGCGAAAGAAATTGGCCTGCGTGCCCGCTATGCGCTCTCGGCAGATTCATCCATGCTGGCAACCCATGCCTTACTGTATAAAGACCCGGCCACAATTGCTTTGATGAACAGTTCTAAAAGCAAAGGGGCTGTTAAGGGTGGCGGGCTTTCAAAACTAATAAAATATATTTTTTATAATTTGAAGCTGGTAGCATATAGGTTGGTAAAAGGAATTGTCACACCACCTGTTTATCTTCTTCTTCTTTTGATAGGGATGGTCACATTTAGAAAATCATTTAAGGCAAATGCGCGATTATTGCTTTATGGTTTTTTGATGATCGCGCCGTTAAGCGCCTATTTGGTCACGCACATTGAAGAACGTTTTTTGTACCTGATCCTCCCTTATGGAATTCTCTTTTTTGCAGCAGGTGCAGTGGCACTGGACTTAATCTTAAAAAAAATGGTCAAAAAAGATGGACTAAGGTTTTTAGTCATAGCTGTATTCATTTTTTTAATGTTGGCGCCTTTATATACGCAGACCCTAAAAAAAATGCAGAAAAAAGATTATTACCCGCAGCTTGCAAATAAAATATCTGAGCTGGTTGAAAAGGATAGCAAAATAGCGGCGGTGGTGCCACAAGCAGCCTTTTTTAGCGGATTAAAATATTGTCCGGTTCCCTTTGCTTCCCTGCAAGGTTTGGATGTATATTTAAAACTCCAAAAAGCGGATTATCTTTTAGTGGAAGGTGCCGATTTTAACAAGCGCCCGTTATTGGAAAAAATTGTAGAAGCAGAACCAACGCCTTTTGTTGAAGTAGGCCATGGCACTGTTTCAGATAAAAAATATTGGTTATACAAAATTCATACTTTTTAACCTGAGGAACTCACATGAGTGAAAAAATTAATACATTTTTAGAGGAAATTAAACGAACCGTTGATGGCGAGATTGAGAAAGCGCTGGTAAATAACGAACCCTTGATCGATGGCCTGTATAAATCCGCAGCCTACTCCGCCGGTGGTGGAAAACGTGTGCGCGCGGTTTTTACAAATCTTGTTGGGAATATGTTTGGTGTCTCTCAAGATGCCATGAACAAAACAGCGTGTGCAGTCGAGCTCATCCATGCGGCATCGTTAATTATGGATGATTTACCTTACATGGACGATTCGCAGCTCCGCCGTGGCAAACCTGCAAACCATGTTGTTTTTGGCCAGGATGTGGCCTTGTGCGCCAGTATCGCTTTGCTTGGCCGTGCGGTAAACCTGGTTTTGGAGGATGAGACAATTGACCTTGATACACGTAATGCCATCGCAAAAATTTTGACACATTCGTATGGGTTTGAGGGGTTGGCAGCGGGACAGTTTGTGGACCTTAAATTAAAGCGTAAAAATATTGATTATAGTATCGTGGAATTTATTAATGCGAAAAAAACGGCAGCCCTTTTTACTGCTGCGGGCAAGGCTGGCGCGCTAATTGGCAAGGCTTCCGAAAGCGAATTACAGGCCATTGAGGATTATTCAGAAAATATTGGTTTTGCTTTTCAAATAGTTGATGATATCCTGGATGTGATTGGCGATGTCAAAACGGTCGGCAAAGATATAGAGCATGACAAAATGAATTTTGTAATGCTTGTTGGCGAGAAAGAAGCAGAGAAAAAAGCAATAGAATATACAGAAAAAGCTTTGGCATCTTTAGATGTATTTGGTGATAAGGCCAATGAATTACGGGCTTTAAGTAGCTTTTTAATTAAACGTGTAAGTTAACGCTTAGTTCTCGTTCCCAAACTGAGTTTGGGAACGAGAACTAAGAATGAATTTTTATGAAAATATTTTTTGTTTTAACCTTTCTATTAAACACCCTTTTTGCCCAAACTATCCTTCCAGTAAAAATTGATGATTTTACATCCGTGAAAAGTTGGTGGGAATATCATCGTGACGGGACGGTGAAAAATGATCCCGACGCGATCATCAATGGAAATGGTTATTTAAAAATACGCTTGTTAAAGCCACAGGATAATATGGAATGCAACGTGGGGATTTCTGAGCCTCAGCCCATATATCCAAAGAAAATTAAAGTTTTAATAACCGAAATGCGCATCAAATTACTAACTGATATGCAACCGGGAAGCCGGGGTTGGGGGTTTTGGAAAACGGCAAAAATGGGCAGGGCCGATAATGTGGCCTGGTTTATGGAACAGTATCTTAAAGACAAACCAAAATTTAGTTGGAGCCGGTTTGGGACAATCCATAAACGGAAAGTTGATATAAAAGATATTAAGATTAAAAAAAATGTATGGCACACATATAAAATCGTGCGGGACTTAAAGGCTAAACAAACGGATTATTTTGTTGATGGACAACTTTCTCATACATCAAGGGGAATTGCACCCACCGGGCGTATGGCTTTTCATCTTTGGATTGATAACCAGGTGTATAGCCGGAGCAAAGGTATCCAAAGGGTGGCTTGGCCGGGTGAAAGCGCCATGGTTGTAGATTATGTAAGTATTTATTCTGGCTTTTCCCCCGGCAAAATATTTCCTTCGCAGGGTGCCATTAAGTTTTTTGAGAAGCCGCTCCGCTTTAGTTCTGGAAAAAAGGACGCAATTTTACTCAATGAGACGGTTTCTGTTTCTCCGGGTAAAACATTGGTTTTGATGTCGGTTATTGTAGAAAAATACGCTACTTTTGATAATCCTGATAAGCTGGTTTTAAGTGCGAATGATGATAAAGGGAAAATGTATGCCAAGACAAAATGGGATGGAGAGAAAAAAAACACGGTAAATAAAATATTAATTTTTGATGCAAAATCGGAAGAGATAGGGCTAAAGGCGATTGGCGAGAATACGCCTTTTATCAGTGATTTGGTTGTGTTAAACAGCCCTACGGGAAAAGTTTTAATCAATGATGAAGTAAACGCCAGGGCTGCTAAAGATGGCTTATGGAAAACATATTCCTTTTCCTCAACGGGAAAGCCTGTTGTTATTTACCTGAGCGGTGTTGCAAATGAGAGTCCCGGCTGGAACCATATAAACAAATCTACCCATAATGAAAAAACTGATGATGATTTAAGAATTGAAGTTGATGGGCAGGATTTTGGCTGGAATACTGAAAATTCTTTTGATGGCAACAGACAATTTGGTTTGGGGGATGTGATTGTCCTACGCAGGCAAATTGCAGCCGGCGATCACACACTAAAAATTTTCGTAGAAAATAAACCAATCCTAAACAGGGTGCTTGTTTTCCAGGAGTAGTGACAGGACAGTTTCCTGACAAATCTTTGTATCATGAAAATTTCATTATTTAAAAAAGACAGAACAGTGTTCTGTCGCTACCTGTAATTATATGTGGACATTTATAAAAAAATATTTGGGTTGGCGTAATTGGGCCGTACTCACCTATAACTCAATTTTTGAGAACTTATTTGTACTGTTTTATATTGGCTTGCGCACGTCAAATTATACAGATACGTTTTTAATCGATATTTTTATTTTTCTTCTTTTCAGTATTTTCTCTACAACTTATGGCTATTTAATAAATGATTATGCAGACATCGATTTAGACAAGGCCCATGGCAAGGACAATACCTTTGCCGATGATTCCAAGCCCAAGGCAATAATAATCAGCTTCTTATTTCTGGCCTTAAGTGTGATTGCCGGGATGCCTTTTGCCGACAATCAGGATTTTGCATTATTATGGTTGATATGGATTTTGATAAGCACGTTTTATAGCCTGCCGCCCATACGGTTAAAAGAGCGTGGCAAAATTGGATTATTATTCGTGGTCTTTGCCCAAAGGCTGATACCGATTTTGCTTGTATTTACCGCATTTAATTTTTCTTTTGGATGGGAACTTACAATTTTAGCGGTTTATGTTTTCTTCCGCGGCGCATCTTCCGATATAAACCATCAACTGGAAGATTATGAAAATGATATTGCCACAGGCACTTCCACTTATACGGTGAAGCAGGGGAAACAAAAAGTTGAATCAATTATGAGGTTTTCGTTAGAAACGGAAAAGGTACTTTTGTTAATTATTCTATTATCTTTTTTGAGTACTTTGTATTTTATAGATTTAATACCTTTCATTGTGTTAGTTGGCAGTGTAGTAATATATACAGGGATATATTTTTATAGTTTTAAGGGATATAAAAATAAGAAACTGAGTGATGTAAACCCGTTCAAATCATCCGGTAACAGTGTGTTTCAGTTTCTTCACCATTCCTTTCCCAGTGTGATCTTTGCTATTTTCTTAAATCTGATCTTGATCTATAATAACTGGAAATTTGTAATAATATTTATCATATTAGGCGTGTTACGCGGGGTGTTTTCGCCCTCGATGATCAAAAATAGTTTTATTTTAAAATTTTTTACCAAGGTGGTGAAACGTGGTTAAATACAAGGATGTAGTTCTTTTAATTTTTTTCTCTTTGTTCGCAACGCAATTGCTCTCCCAAACATATATTATTCCCAAGCTTCAGCGCGATGATTTTACTTCACTTAAAACGTGGTGGCAGTTTCAAAATCACGGAGGACAAACACTACCTACGCAAAAGAATGGCTATCTCTATGCCTTCTTGGAAAATGCACGTAATGGAAGTCCTGTGGTGCCGTTGGACAATACTTTAGCAGAAATGGAGAATGTAGGGCTTATGACGGCCGAGCAACGTCCCATTTATGGCAAGGATGATATAATGGATGTGCGAATACGCGTAAAAACATTAAATCTTTTAATTCCAGGTAGTCGAGGTTGGGGATTTTGGAAATCGGAGGGTGTTCCTGTCTCAATAAATCAAGCAGTTTGGTTTATGGAACAAGACCCAGACATCAGCCATAGTTGGGCTGCTTCTGAGGACTGGTGGCGAGCAAGGACACACCGGACTGTAGACCCAATATTTGATTTTTCAACCGATCTGGATGGTAGCAATGGATCACCCTATACGATTGATAGTCAGCAGTGGCATTATTACCGGGTAGTACGAAATGGACGGAACAATTATGACCAATATGTAGACGGCACATTGATTCAGTCTATCACACCTACTGATTTAGGTAACATCCTAAATGAAGATTATTCTTTCAACTGTTGGAATGACAATCTAGTGTATCATTCGACAACGAGTGCTAACACTGGAGTTGATACAATCGAGGTATATGCCAATGGATGGATTGATACAACAGCATTTGTCGTTGACTTTATTGAGATAAGATATAATAATTATAATCCGAGTTATTCGGTTTCACCTGTCGGTTCAATTCTCTTAAGAGAGGTTGTTAACGAGATTGATGATGGAATAGTAGATGGGGCTTTTAAAGGGCCATATAATTTTTCCACTACAGGGGGCAAGGTTGTAATTATTGCAACTGGAAAAGCAGAAGAATTGGATAGTTATGATTTTGATGATGAAATGAAAATCATTTTAAATTCTAAAGATTTTGGTTTTAACACAACGCGTAGTTGGGATGGTGATGTAGACCAGGCAGCCCCTAAAACGATTATTATTGATACAACACTTGCGGCTGGCGCCCATACACTTTCCTTTAATACAGAGGTTACACCTATATTATATGATGCCACAGTCTTAGGTAGTGTTGGAGGGGTACTGGCGCTAAACCAAACTGTCGATGCCAGTGCGCCGGGCGGCAGTAGCAATCTTGAATGGAAAACTTATACCTTTAATGCAGATGCCGGTGAATTGGTTATTTATGTAAGCGGAAGCGCTGATGAAGAGCCCGGCTGGAACCATCAAAATGCAACTATTGATAGCACAGATGATGATGAGCTGCGCATTGAATTGGATGGTTATGATTTTGGTTGGGAAGTAGATAGTTCTTCGTTTGTTGGCAATACCCTGTTTGGTGATTTTAAAACAATTTGTATCCGGAGAACAGTGACAACAACAGGTTCACACACTCTTAAATTATTCGCAAATGAATCGCCATTTGTGCACAAGGTTTTGGTTTTTGCAAAAAATGGTGATAGTGCTTTGCCGGTGGAACTCTCTTCCTTTTCAGCTAACCGGATAGACGGTGAAAATAATATCACCTGGGTTACCGAATCCGAGCTTGAAAACTCAGGATTCAATATTTTACGTGCCATCAGCAGTGATGAATCATCGCCGGCAGAAAAAGATTTTGTTAAAATTAATGAAGTCTTAATCCCTGGCCGGGGCAACGCATCAACTAAAAGAACGTACACCTTTGTGGATGATTTTGTTGCCACAGGTCAAAATATTTGGTATTTATTGCAAGATATCTCTATATCCGGTAAAATTGAAAGCCATGGGCCAATCCGGCTGGTTGAGAGTTTCCTGCCAAATAAATTTGAGTTAAAGCAAAATTATCCCAATCCCTTTAACCCCGAAACATTTATTTCATTTTCTCTGCCCAAAGTCACCAGAGTTAAAATAAATATTTATGATATAACTGGCCGTCTGGTAAAAACTTTAGCAGATCAGGAATTCTCCAATGGAGAACACACACTTGTTTGGAATGGAAAAGATCAAAATAATAGTACCGCATCAAGTGGTGTTTATTACTACCGTTTGACCAGTAAAGCCTATAATCAAATAAAAAAAATGACATTAATCCGCTAAAGTTAGACGAGTATTTTTATCATTCTGTAAGAAGCCATTTTATGGAAAAAGAAGATTCTGTCAAGTCATACAAAGATTCTTACGGGATGACAAGTTTTTTTTGCGTGTTAATGTTTAAGAAGTATAATCCTAAACCTCCCTTTTAATTATTTGAGCATATACCCCAAATTTGAATGGTATTATTTTGATTTACACAGCCCAGATGGGCATGACATAATCTGTACTATTCATCCTACACCATTTAATTCCATTTTCCCGATTGCCATCTTTGATATCTATATTTACAAAGATAACCGGGTGCTTTTGCATCATTTCTTCATTTTACCTGCCGAGAAAAAGAACATCCAGAGCAACCCATTTTTCCTGAAATATGATGAAAATAATTTTATTAAAAAAGCGGGCGGCCAGATTAATGTAAAAGTAAAAGATGAAAAGATTGAATTAAACCTGCTGTTTAAGGACAATCTGACAATTGAGAATCCTCCAAAAAATGAATTATTGAAAGACCCCAAAATAGCTGCAACTTTTGATTGGATTGTTTATGCGCCATTTTGTGAAGGAGCAGGGCAGGTAAGCTGGGAAGATAATAAGCTGGAGCTGAAGGGCCGGGGGTACCATGACTATAATTGTGGTAGCGGAAACTTAAAAAAGGCCTTAAAATATTGGTATTGGGGCAAATATTTCATCGATGATGAATTGTTTATTTATGGTGAAATAATTTCTAAAAATAATATTAAAACAACCATCGCCCTGGATGTTACGAGCGCGGGGTTGACAATTGATTATAAGCCTGAGTTAAAAAAAGAAGAAGTTGGCACAGTTTATAAGTCAAATAAGAAGCGGTTTAGTTTTACGATGAACGAGCCGCATAAAATTGATACAATCGATTTTTATATGACCAAATTACCTGGACAATTTAAAATCTTTGTAAAAGTTTTAGAGGTCATTTTTCATCTAAGTGGCAAGTTTAAAGCGTTGGCGTTTCTAAATAAGTGGATGGCCAATTCCCGTTATGTCCGCTATCGGGCCGAAGGTAAAATGGACGATGGCCGCGCCGTAACTTGTTTTTATGAAGAGATGTTCCTTTAATGGCATATATCTGTAAAATAACGGAAAATGTTTCAATCGAAAATGTTGGGGCAAAAGCGGCAAACCTTTATCGTTTACACAAATTTGGTTATAAGGTGCCATGTACCTTTTTTGTTTCAGTTACCTGCTTGCACGATTTTTTAAAGTACAACCATCTTGATAATGATCTGCAAAATTTGAAATCCGCAATACAGGGTGGGACAGGTTTGGTGGATTGCAAGAAAGCGGCATTTGAATTTAGGAAGGCCATCATAAATGCGGATATGCCAGACGGTTTAATAAACGAAATCCGTGAAAAAATTATCCCGGAGTTTAGAAACCGTGATGTTAAAGTAGCCGTTCGTTCTTCATCAATTAACGAAGATTTAGAGCAAAACTCCTTCGCCGGGCAATATGCCTCGGAACTCAATGTTCAGCTTTCTGTTGCCGCCATCGAGAAAAACATTAAAAGTGTCTGGGCTTCGCAATGGAGCGAGCCAATCATTGCTTACACGTTTAAACAAAGCCTCCCTGCGCCCGAGCCCGGTATGGGTGTTGTTATCCAGGAAATGGTTCCTGCGGAAATAGCCGGTGTGTTATTTTCCCATAATCCATATAGTTTTAATAAAAATGAAATGATCGTGGAATATGTAGAAGGCTTGGGCGAAGCGTTGGTTAGTGGTGAAAAAACACCGGTTCATCTGGTTTTTAACCGTAAATCACAAAGTTTTAAAAATGCCAGTACATTAATCAAAAAACATTATACAAATACATTGAGCGTACTTGTTTATGCAGCAGAAGAGTTGGAACGTAAAACAGGCCTGGCGGTAGATTTGGAATGGGCCATGGCCGACGGTGAGCTCTACCTGCTTCAACTACGGTCGATCACGACTCTGAGCCAGCAAAGTGTTTTGTGGACAGATGAAAATGTGGGCGAGGTGATCCCGGATATTGTAACGCCTTTTAGCTGGAGTATTTTAGGCCCGATTACAAACAATGCTTTTAAGGGGTTTTTAAAAGGATTGGCCATAAAAGATTATCCGGAAGAAGGGTTGTTTGGTTTGTTCAAGGGCAAGGTATATTTTAACAGCACCTCTTTTAATGAAACACTGCAACGTTTTTATTTAACAACATATTTAAAAGATGTAAAAGAAAAAGGCGGTAATAAAATTGTAAAAATCCTACAATTGGCCCGCTTACCTTTTAAACTTCTTTTTGCCATGTTCAGCTTTTTAAGGTTTGCACATAAATTACCTCTGCAAATTGATGATCATTTTCCTGCCCATAAAAAGACGCTTAGTTCAAATTTGTATGGAAATAAATTAGGAAAAAAACAATCTTATCATTGTGCCCAGAATATAATCAACTTACATCTTAAGACGATGTTCTTACATGTTTCCGATACGATTTTAGCCGAGCTGTATTATCAGTTTTTAAATAAGGCCTGTAAGGGGTTTAAAAAAAGTACAGTTTCTGTAGACCAATTATTAAGCGGCCTGGATTCTGCTGAAAGCGCCAAGAGTGGCTTTGCTTTGTGGCGCTTATCTAAATTTGTTAAGACGCGTGGTTTGGCAGATGTTTTTGATATGGCCGATGCACGGGCAATTGAGGAAAAGCTTAGCCAGAGCGAAAAAGGGAAAGAAGTTTTAAGCCAGATACGTGTTTTTATCGGCCAGTTTGGGCATGGCGCGTTGCATGAGTTTGAGCTGCTCTATCCACGGTGGTGGGAAGATCGGGCCTATATTTACTCAAATATAAAAAGCTATCTGAAAAATGATTCTATAGATTTGAGCCAAAACAAAGGCGCCCTTCACGAAAAACGTAATTTACTTTTAGAAAAACTTCAAAAAGAATTATTTGGGCCCAGAAAATGGCTGTTCAATTATTTGTATAAAAAGGCTGTTTATTTTAGCACGCAAAGGGAAAACCTTAAACAGGCTTTTATAAAAGCACATAGCGAGCTAAAAAAACATTTGTTGAATGTTGGACGCCTCCTGAAAGAGGAGGGCCTGTTCTCTAAAAATGATGACATTCTTTTCCTGGAAAACCGGGAAATAAAAAAATATGTGGATAATGAACTGCAAATTAAGAATATCCAATCGGTAATAAATGAGCGCCGTGCGCGCAGGGCAAAATTTAGTCTGGAACCTCATCCGCCCAAAATTATGCAGATTGGTGAAACCTGGCGCCCGGTATATGAAGAAGACGATGGTGAAGCCGATTTATCGGGTATAGGATGCAGTAGCGGGATTGTAGAGGGCACGGCCAAAATAATTTTAGATGCCGATCAATTTGATGACTTGCAAGAAGGCGATATTCTTGTAACACACTCGACCAACCCAGGGTGGACGCCGCTTTTTGTAACAGCCGCAGCCGTTGTAACCGAAATTGGCGGTGCCTTATCACATGGGGCCATAATTGCCCGCGAATATGGCATCCCGATGATTGCAGCCGTTAAAGATGCCACCAAACAAATTTCTTCCGGGGACACAATCCGTGTAAACGGCGACAATGGAACGATCCAAATATTACAAGAAAACGGAGTAAATAATTGAAACGGGTCTTGCTGGTCCCAAGCGATCACGGTGGTGGCAAAGGGCATGTCTCGCGGTGTTTATACCTGGCCGGGTTATTGCGTCAGCACGGAAAAGAGGCGGGCCTGGTCTTAGAGCCAAAGCATTATGGCAATGGGACGGGCAGCGATTATAAGACCTTTTTACTCGACACGCGCAAGGACCGTTTTGTAAAATATCAATTAAAAAAGCCCATCAAGCCAGGCATCAAATTAAAAAGTAAAGTTTATAAACGGCCGGCTTTTGTTGAATTTAACAGTCTTGCTTACCAGGTGCCGCGCGACGGATACTGGACAGAAAAACTGACACGCTACCGGTTTACCCAACTCTCGAAAATAATAGACGCATTTAAACCGGATGTGCTCGTGGGCGATACACACTTTCTTACCTTTTTATGTGGAAAAAAATTTAACCTGCCTGTGGTACAAGTAACGCGTCTTGCAGGCTATCCACCTCAACCGGATTTTTTTTGGTGGCAGGAAGATCAAGGTGAATTTAAGCAACCGAATGCCCTTGCCCCGTTTATACCACTTTTGGATGAGCTGAATATATCGAATGTATTAAAAACAGAAGATTTGTTAAAAGGCGATACCTATCTTCTTCCTGCTATACCTGAAGTTGAGCCAATAGGGCAATCCGATAAAAAGGCAATTTATTGTGGCCCACTTGCGCAAGTTGAGACCCATAATCAGAAAACCCCCTTTTTTAGTGACGAAAGCGAAGTGCCAAAGATTTATGTTTCTATTGGTGGCGGGGCAGGGCGCAGCCACGAGAAAAAGTTTTTTGAGAGTATTCGCAGCATTTTTGATAAGCGGGATTTTAAAGTTCTCGTTTCGACGGGCAATCGGGTTAAAGCCGAAAAATTAAATGGCAAATCGCTAAACGTACATTTTGAGGATTGGGTTCATGGTGCCTCGGCAATTGCCCAAAGTGACTTGGTCATTTATCACGGTGGTTATGGGACAACCATGGAGGTTTTGGCCAATAAAAAACCTTCGATTGTTTTGCCGTCGCATTCTGAGCAGGAAGGCAACGGGCGTAGGCTGGAAAAATTGGCGGTTGGGAAAACCATTCATTTTTGTAAGGATCGGCAGGACTTGGTTTTTGAATGGCCTTTTGGGGGATATGTTATGCGTGCAGGGTTTGATTTTGATTTAGATGGCGATCAGCTTTTAGGGGCGGTGAAGGATTTAATTTATGGCGGTTCCGTAAAACGTCTTAATTCACTCTCAGATAAATTATATGCGGCCAAACAAAATTTTGATATTGGAAAGCTAGTTTAGGTAACTAACATTTAACAGCATCGTAATAGTTTATTTTCGATCCGTCCAGATAGAAGGGTTTCTATGCGTATTAAGTATTGCACGAATGATAATAAGTTTCTCGTCTTCATCAATAGTGTAGTGAATCATAAATGGAAACTTTTTAAGGGATAAGCAACGAACATTGTCATATCGAATCTGAAAAAAGGGGTTGGATTTAAGTTTCTGGATGTATGTTTTTATTTCATCAAGAAATTTCTTACCTAAATTTTTCTGTTATTCATTATACCAATCAATGTTGTTTTGAATGTCATTTCTTGCATCT
The DNA here is from genome assembly GCA_024277115.1 of Calditrichota bacterium. Classification (GTDB taxonomy): domain Bacteria; phylum Calditrichota; class Calditrichia; order Calditrichales; family J004; genus JABFGF01. Next base: position 6,978 of record JAJRVW010000008.1, on the reverse strand, counting down.
AAATTTAGTTTTATTTTAAATCCCATAACTAAATGTTAAAACTATCTTTTTCCTGGTTCCAGTCTAAAAGCCGTTGAGGTGCAATATCATCTTTTAATATACGTTCCCTGACAATTGTTTTATGGGAATCCGGGATATCTACCTCATGAATAATTTCCATCCCAAGGTTTTTAATAAGTTCCATAACAAAATTTACTTTCTTTTCCGGAACCCTTAAAGTGATTTGCTTCATCTGTTTCCCTTTAATAACAAATACAATATTTTTTGATTATAAATTAGTGGATCATGTTCGGAATACAAAATTATTTTAAAAATGAATCTATTTCATAGTGCTTTATACAGATGAAGAATTTTTTAATAAAAATTAATGATTGGAAATACCATCTAAAATCGAGTATCGGATTATGGCCCAACTTGTATTATAAACTGTTTGCCCGAAAATATCCTTTTGACCAGATGGCCGTTTCCGAACAAACAAAAATTAGTATCGAAGGCTTTCCCCGTTCGGCAAATTCCTATGCAGTGGTTGCCTTCAAGCTGGATAATCAAAAGGTGAAGGTGGGCCACCATTTACATGTACCTGCCCAAATTATTCGTGCCGCCCAAATGAAAATCCCCAATGTGGTAGTTTTAAGATCGCCCGAAGACGCAGTTTCTTCCTTTCTTGTTTTCCAATCGTCGCTAAATGCGTCACTTTATTTAAAATCTTATATCCAGTTTCATAAGGTTGTGGCATCTTTGGCCGATCAGCTTATAATTGCCTCATTTGAAACCGTGACCAGCGATTTTAATAAAATCATAGAAGCCGTCAATCAAAAGTATCAAAAAAACTTTTTTTTAATAGACGATATTGAAAACAGGCAGGATGAAATATTTACAAAGCTAAAAAAAGTGAATGACCAATTTTTTGCAGGTCAGTCCCAAAAAAATATGTTCCCCGATGAGGAGCGAAAAAAGCGTAAAGAACGCGTTAAAGATTCCGTTTTGGCCAGCCCGGCTTTAGCAGAGGCCAAAGCAATTTATAACAAATTAAAAATGCAGAGTATTTAAAATGAACAAAGAAGCCAGCATAAATAAACAGCACTATTTCGACCGGAAGTACTTAAAAAAAGAACGCATGTACTCTTTTGTGGAACAGATTGAGATTGTCAAAAAGTTTGTGGATGAAAAAGATTCGATCCTTGAAATTGGCAAAGGCAATGGTTTTGTAAGTTCTTTTTTACATGATTATTTAGGCTACGAAACAGTAAAAACCGTCGATGTAAACAAAGACCTTGAGCCTGATTTTGTTGATGATATCATCGAGCCAAAGGAACTTACGGAAAATAGTTTTGATGTGATCACCTGTTATGAAGTTTTGGAACACATGCCTTTTGAGAAATCAGTAATTGCCGTACAAAACATGGTTAAAATTGCCCGGAAATATGTACTTATTTCCGTGCCTGACATGCGCTATTTTATCTCTATGCGCGCAACCGTTTTTGGTACATTGCCAATAATGCTGGGCAAGCTTTTTTCCACCCGCCGCTTTAGAAATCCCAATAAAAAATTTGGTGATGATCATTTTTGGGAAGTGGGCTATGAAACAAATGATGTCAAATACAGTGGCGAATTTGTGCGCACTAATCTGTTTAAAAATATGAATGTTGTTGTTGACCAGCGCGATATTGCGGTACCTTGGCACCATTATTATGTGGTTAAGATTTAGGTAGTGACAGAACAGTGTCGTGTCAACTCAATATAGCATGAGATATTGTTCTGTCACTACATGTAAACCCGGACATTGTCCCGTAATTACAATCCAATTTATTATAAGAACGCTGATCCAATGCCAAGTCAAAAAAAAGAGAGCTATCAGGATATACAAGACAAATCCTCCAAAGGGATAAAATGGGTTGGGATTGCTGAATTATTTATCCGCTTTTTTCAGTACGGCACAACCATTGTTTTAGCCCGTATCTTAAGCCCGGAAGATTTTGGTGTAATAGGGATTGCCCTCATTTTTACGCAACTTGCATATGTTCTTTTTGATTTTGGATTTAGTTCGGCGCTCATTCAAAAAAAAGACATCCGGGAGGAACATTACTCTACAACATTTCTAATTTATATTGCTTCGGCGGCATCGTATGTTGTTCTAGTTCTCTTGCTGGCGCCAACCATTGCAGCATTTTTCGAACTGCCCATCTTAGAGCCCATTTTGCAAACATTAACAATCTTGTTTGTGTTTTATGCCTTAAACGCTATGCCGCGTATAAGGCTGCAAAAAGAAATGCGTTTTAAGCGGTTTGGTTCGTTACAAATTATTTCGGTATTTTTTTATGGCGTGGTAACAATTAGTTGTGCGCTTCTGGGATATGGCCTGTGGAGTTTTGTTTATGGGATTTTGGCAGAACAATTTATATTGACGCTTTTGCTCAATATTTTTGCCTGGTGGAAGCCTCATTTTAAATTTGATAAAACCGCTTTTAAAGAATTGATGCATTTTGGATCAAATGTGTTGGGGACAAGGGTGGTTGGTTATTTAAATGCCAATGCGCCAAATTTTATTATCGGAAAGGTTTTAGGCCCAACGGCCTTGGGATATTACAGTATCGCCTACCAACTCGTGGAGTTTCCTGTTCAGCGCATCTCTAAAAATGTATTACGGGTTATGTTTCCGGCTTTTTCAAAACTGCAGGATAATCTGGATGATTATAAGGATTTATATAAAACGACGGTCTACCATTTACTTTTAATTTTGATGCCGGTTTTTGTGGGGCTCATTTTAATCGCGCCTTTTTTAGTTGAATTATTGTATGGCGAAAAATGGCTTCCGGCGATAGTCCCTTTGCAGCTTCTTTCTGCAGCGGGGTTTTTCAGGTCGGTTTGGGCCACAACAAGCGTGGTCTTTTTGTCGAAAGGCGTACCAAAGATTGAGTTAAAAATCAATTTGTCATTTTCTCTTATTCTGATTCCTGTACTTATATTTAGCGCCACTTTTGGTTTGGTCGAGATAGCAGCATCTGTTTCGGTTGTTACGTGGTTTTTTCTGTTTGTTGCTCAGCATAAGGCAATAAAATTAATTCAAATGCGCTGGATTGGCTTATTTCGCGTCTATCTTTTACCGGCTGTTGGCGTGATCAGCTTCACCGCTATTATTATAGTTTTTAATCAAATTGGGTTAACTGGGTTTTCCATTTTAAGCCAGTTGGTCGTTACCGTTTTAACAAGTATTGTGGTTTATATTTTATTGGTATTAAAGTTTGATAAGAATATTCTTAAAAAACTTATAAAATTCATAGGGGCACGTTAGTGGAACAGATTAAAGCGCAATATCAGGTTGCAATTGTTGGCGCTGGCCCGGCAGGATCGGCTGCTGCTATAAGCTGCAAAGAACATAACTTAAGTGTTGTCTTAATTGACAAAGCTGAGTTCCCCCGGGACAAAGTTTGCGGTGACGGTATTCCCTTAAAAACATTTAATTTGCTTGAGAAGTTGGGTTTTAATGAAGATGAGTTATTTGAAGACGGTCATAAAATAAATCAATTAAAAGTATATTCACCAGAATATAAAATCACCACTTACGGTAATGTAAAAGCCGATGCCAGTACAAAAAGCGGATGTATTCCCCGTAAGGATTTTGATAGCAAATTGTTCAAAAAGGCTGCCGCTGCCGCTGACTTGGCCTTAACCGGCTATCGTGTTATAAAAATTGAAGATGTGGCCAACAAGAAAAAATTAATCTTAAAAAATTTAAAAGAAGCTGGCCAAAAGGAAATTATTGTAGAGGCCATAATTGCTGCTGATGGCGCAAATTCAGCGATTGCACGAATGACAGGATTATTAAAGCGGGAAGAAGCTCATTATTTTGATGGATTACGCTGCTATTATGAAGGAAAAAAATTTGACTCTGCCGTCCATCTTTTTTATGATAGGCAGACATTACCAGGATATGTTTGGGTTTTCCCTGTTGGCGAAGAAAAGGCCAACGTCGGGATAATGATTAATAAGAAATTTAAATCATCCTCTGGGAAAACCATCCGTGATATTTTTCTTGATGTAATAGAGAACAACCCTAATCTAAAGGAAGTTCTGGATGGAGCCAGGCCTGTAGATAAAATTAAAGGGGCGCCCTTGCCTCTCGGAACACTTCCAGGCTCACGAATAACAAATGGTGTAATTTTAATTGGCGATGCCGCGGCATTTATAAATCCTGTAACAGGTGGTGGGATTTATTTTTCTGTTTTGAGCGCAATAAAAGCCTCGGAAGTCTTAAATGATTCGCTCTCGCGAAACGATGTTTCGGAAAAAGGTTTAATAGAGTATGAAAACTGGTGGCGGGAAGAAATACTACCGGGTTTTGAATACTCGGATATGTTAAAAAGGTGGTTTGATTCTGAGAAATTTGCCACCTGGTTTTTAAATACGGCGAGCTGGTTTAAACCGTTTGCTAATTTTTTTATAATGGTTTATGGAAGACCATTGCCAAAAAGGGCATTGTGGCATCCGCTTTTTTGGATAAGGGTTTTTTTACAACGATAATATTTTTAGGTAAGGAAGTTTTTAACAATGCGATTTCAGATAAAACAAATACTCTGCTTTCTCTGTGTTTCACAATTTTTATTCGGCCAGGGCTTCACAACAAAGAATGTTGTAAGCGATACTTTAATCCTTGCAAAAAAGTTTAATGTAATTGATTTGGATAATGATGGAGATATGGATATTGTAGCGGCAGCAAATGATACCTCTTCGGCTCCGCGTGCAAATATTGTTTGGTTCGAAAACAACGGCAGCGAAGTGTTTACTCAACGTTATATCTCTAATACGATTTTAGGTGGGCGCTCGATTTGGGTAGCAGATTATAACGGGGATGGTGACCTGGATGTTGCTGCTGGTGGCGATGGTAGGCAGCCGCTAACCTGGTATGAAAGTGATGGAACGCCTTCGGATGGTGGATGGATTGCTCATGCAACGGGAACGGCCGACAGTGTCATATATTCTATTCACGCTAGAGATATTGATAGGGATGGAGATGTAGAAATAGTTTCGTCTTATTATAATGTGAATAATGATCTTGGAGGTGACAAGATAGTTTGGTTTGACAATAATGGTTTTGGGGGATTTACATCTAATACCCTCATATCAAATTATGAATCCGCTACATCTGTTTGGGTGGAAGATATGAATGGTGATTCTAATATTGATATTATTACCTCTGCCGGCGGTGAATTTCCAACTTTTTCTATAAATAAGGACTTGTCTTGGTGGGAAAATAATGGGAGCCAATCGTTTACCCAGCATTCTATTACTCCTGTTGGAGATGCACCTTGGTTTGTTAGTGTAAATGACATTGATAATGATGGTGATCCAGATTTGTTAATGTCTGCATGGTGGGGGGATAAAATTTCTTGGTGGGCAAATAATGGTAGTGGAATATTTGGCTCAGAGAACATTATAGTATCAAGCTTTGTCCATGCAAGAGGTTCTCTTTCTAAAGACATTGATGGAGATGGAGATATTGATATTGTCGGTGCGTCTGATAATGATAATACCATTTCCTGGTGGGCAAATGATGGTGCCGAGAATTGGACACAAAATAATATTTCTATTTCATTTATTCAAGCTTACCATATAGATCCCTCTGATTTAGACGGTGATGGTGATGTAGATATTATCGCTACGGCCCAGGATGCAAACGAACTCTCCTGGTGGGAAAACGATTTGGCCGAAGAAAGAATTATTACAGGGACAGACCCTGCCCCGCAGAGCTATTATACAGGTGATGTGGTCATAGATTTTCAGAGTGGGTTTTCCGATGGTAATACGTCTGTATTTTATAACCATGGTGCTGTAACAGATAAAAACGCGGTTGCGGCTGGGATTGATCATGTGGCGGCAAACGGTTTTTATACTATCACAACAGCTGCTACAACTTATGATGCCCAAATAAAATTTGCCTATGCCGGTATTTCAGAATGGTCGGCCATAAATAATAAAAACACCTTGCGCATTTGTTATTTTGATGGCGCTCAATGGGTGGAGGCGGGAAGCAGCCAAACAGTTGATACGGTAAATGATACCATCACTGTATTGGGACTCACAACCGAGTTGGCGAAATATTCGATCTATACGCTTGGTTCAACAAATGCAGACAATGCTTTGCCTGTGGAACTGGTTGCATTTGAAGGTACTGTGTTTGATGGTGGGATTGAATTGAATTGGAAAACAGAAAGCGAAGTGGAAAATGTGGGATTTGAGCTATGGCGTAAATCTTCGGCGGATACCATATATCATTTGATTAGTTCCTACGAAGAAAATGACTTACTTAAAGGTTTGGGTACATCCAGCTTTGGCCAGGATTACAGTTTTACAGATTATGATGTTGAAAAAGGCAGGCGCTATTCTTATCAACTGGTTGATGTTGCTTTTGATGGTAAGCGCTTTATAAATCCTGCTATAAAAATTGATTATGTTACAGATGGTTTGGTACGTGTTGTAAACGGCCTTGTCCCGGAAAAATTAGCATTACAGCAAAATTATCCCAATCCGTTTAATCCCAGCACACGTATTCATTTCTCGGTTCCACGCGAGCAGAGTGGTCAAAATATAAGTCTGATTGTTTTTAATCAGCTTGGCCAACGTGTCAAAACCATTTTTAACAGCGCCGTTGCTGAGGGTAATTATTCACTGGTGTGGAACGGGACAAACGACCAAAACCAAGCTGTTGCCAGCGGTATGTATATTTACCTGCTTCACGTGGGCAATAAATCTATAATTAAACGGATGACACTAGTACGGTGATGTGTACAGTCTAAAATTATTGCCGAGTTAACTCGGGTAAAAGCTGATAAAACGAATAGCCCTCTTATGATAAATCGTAAGGGGGCTTTTATTTTAAAAAATTAGAAGACACTTAATTTAAGTAATTCCCATTCTGTTTCGATTATCATCTTCTTCAATATTTTAAAGGTGAGTGTTAATGGAAAAATATGATGTTGT